>JAKDLH010000028.1 GCA_030452945.1 Microlunatus sp.
AGAGCACCGCCCTCCGGAGGCGGGAGCGCAGGTTCGAATCCTGCCGGGGGCGCAAGCCGACGGTCACGTCGGATAAGAACCGAATCCAACCGGGCACCGAGGTTCAGCATCTCGGTGTGCGCACCGCCGTCGAGCCGCGAGCCGATCAGGTGACGAGGGGCTTGCCGGCGCCGACCCAGGCCCGCAGCCCGCCGTCGAGATTCACCCCCTCGATCCCCTGCTGATTCAGGTAGGCCGTCACGCGGGCCGATCGCGCGCCGACGGCACAGATGCAGACGACCCGATCGCCGATCTCGTCGAGTCGCGCCGCGATTTGGTCCATCGGGATGTGCACCGATCCGTCGATCCGGCCCTGGTCCCACTCCTCGTCGGTACGGACGTCGAGCAGCATCCAGCCGTCGGCCCACTTGGAGTAGATCTCAGCCGGGGTGATCGCGGGTGCGTCGTCGCTGAGCATGACCCCGAGAGTAGTGCCGCGAATGCGTTGCCGCGGCTATTTCAGCAACCGCGACATCCGCCGGTCGGCCAGCTTCTTCCCGCCGGTCTGGCAGGTCGGGCAGTACTGCAGGGAGGAGTCGGCGAAGGAGACCTCGGCGATGGTGTCACCGCAGACGGGGCAGATTCCACCCTTGCGACCGTGAATCCGCAGCCCCGACTTCTTCTCCCCTTTCAAGTCCTTGGCCGCCACGCCTTCGGCTCGCCGGATGGCGCCGCTCAACTCCGAGCGCATCGCATCGTAGAGGGTGGTCAACTCCGCCTCGGTCAGGCTGCTGGCCGGCTTGAACGGGCTGAGCCGGGCCGCGTGCAGGATCTCGTCGGAGTAGGCGTTGCCAATCCCGGCGAGCACCCGTTGGTCCTTGAGCACGCCCTTGATCTGGGAGCGTCCGGCCCGCTGCAGCAGCGCCGCGAGCGCCGCCCGGTCGAAGGAGTCGTCCAGCGGGTCCGGGCCGAGGGTGGCCACGTGCGGGATGGTCGCAGGGTCGAAGACCACGTACGCGGCCAGCTTGCGCTGCGTACCGGCCTCGGTCAGATCGAAGCCGGAACCGTCGTCGGTGTGCACCCGCAGCGCCAACGGACCGCGACCAGCTTTGGGCGGCGCGGTGGGCAACTCCGTACGCCACCGCAACCATCCGGCGCGAGCCAGGTGGAAGACCAGGTGGACTCCCTGGGCGGAGACATCGAGGAACTTGCCGTGGCGGGCGACTCCGTCGACCTCGAGGCCGTAGAGCGCGGTCAGCGGCGGATCGTAGGTCTTCAAGGCGCTGAACGCCACCACGTCGACCCGGGTGATCGTCCGCCCGACCAGCTTCTCGGTGAGGAAGCCGCGCAACGACTCCACCTCAGGCATCTCCGGCATGCCTCATTATGTGCCGACTCGGGCCCACGTCCCACTGCGACTTCCGGCTAGCTGGTCAAAACTCCCGGCCACCGGGCGGCGCGTTCCAGTCCACGGCCGGCAGGTTCAGGGCCCGCCGGAGTCGACGCAGGTACCCCGACCGGCTGACCTCCACCACCCCGAGCGTGGCCAGGTGAGGGGTCCGCCACTGCACGTCCAACAAGCCCTCGGTTCCACCGGCCGCCCGGAGTCGGTCCACCAGCGCGACCAGTGCCGCCTTCGATGCGTCCCGGCCGATCCTCGGCTCGTAGAACATCGACTCGCCGGCGAAGAGGCCACCGATGCTCACCCCGTACAAGCCGCCGGCCAGGACTCCGTCATGGGTCCAGGCCTCGACCGAGTGCACGATCCCGCGCCGGTGCAGCTCGGTGTAGACCCCGGAGATGCTGTCGTCGATCCAGTTCCCGGGGCGTCGGCTGTCGGCGCAACGCTGGAGCACCCGCGGGAACGCGGCATCCACCTTGATCTGGTAACGCACCAGCATCTTGCGCAGCGACCTGCTCACCCGCAGGGCGTCGAGCGGCAGCACACCACGGTCCAGCGGCGACCACCACCCCATCAATCCCGGTTCCACCGGCATCGGAAACACTCCACTGCGATAGGCCCGCACGACCAGGTCGGCGTCGACGTCGGCCGACACCGCGATCAGGTCGTCGGCGGGCCACCGGCTGGGCGACCCGAACGGCGAGGACTCCACCGGCCCAGTGTGCCGGTCGCTCGCACCGCAGCCCAGGTAGTGCCCACGTACCGGTTGTCGCTCGGGTTGCCGGTTGTCGCTCCATCTGCAGACCGAGCGACAACGCCGAACCCGAGCGACATCGGCGATGGGGCTCGCCGACCAGGCGTAGTGCGCGCCTCAGGTCGAGGCGTCGGCCGGTCCGGGCACCGATCCCGGACCCGATCCCGGACCCGATCCGGGATCTGATTCTGAGTCGGCCCGGTCGGTAGCGCCACGGCGGGGCACGACGGTGGGTACGGGTCTCTTCGGCTGGATGCCGTCACCGTGCGGGAGGCCCCGGATTCCCTTGCCCAACCACGGCCCGAGATAGCGCCGGACCCAGTCCACGTCCCCGACCAGCTGTTCGCGGAAGCGACGCCGCGCCGGCTCGTCGTCCAGTGGCTCGGCCCATGTCTCGTCGCTGCCGGGAACACCCAGCCGCCAAGCCAGAGCCTCCGCCATCTTCTGGTGACCGAGCTCGTTGCCGTGCAGCCGGTCTTCGAACCACAGCCGCGGGTCTTCAGTGACCGGGTAGTACTGGAAGTCCATCACCAGCACGCCGTATCGCTCCGCCTCGGCCCGGATGATGTCATTCAGCCGGAACATCCGTTCCCGGAGTCGTTTGCCGAACGGGTTGATCGATGTGGGGTCGGGCAGGGTGAAAGTGAGGACCGTGCAGCCGTGGGCCCGTGTCTCACCGAACATCGCGGCCAGGTCCTCCCGTATCTCGTCGAAGTCCCAGCCGACCGAGATGAGGTCGTTGACCCCACCGAAGATCGTCATTAGGTCAGGCTGCATCGCGATGGCGTCGTCGAACTGCCGGTTGCGGATCTCATTCAGCCGCAGTCCCCGGACCGCGAGGTTGGCGTACTCCAGCGGCGTCGGTTGGGCATCGGCGATCAGCTGGGCCAGCCGGTCCGCCCAGCCGACATAACCGCCCCGGCCGTCGGGGTCTTCGAGCCCCTCGGTGCTGGAGTCGCCGATGGCCACGTAACGGCGGTAGCTGGTCACTTCTCGATTGTGGCTCAGTCGCCGACGAGGGCTCAGCCCCGGTCGCCGTCCCAGGCCGATCCTGCGATTCCCGGAGGTGCCAACGATGACGTCGAAGAGGGGGTCGCGGCGCGAGGAGATCCCTCGCGACCCAACCGGTTCGACTCATCGACAGCCCGTTGCCGGCCGCCCCTTGAACTCCGGCACCCGAGCCGTGATCGCGCGGCGTACCAGGCCGCGTACCGGCCCCACTGATTCCGCGTCCACGCCATCGCCGCGGCCCGGCCCACCGGAGCAGGGCCCGGGTGGGCCGCCGCCATCGGCGGACCACCCGCGAACTCCCGGGGGGACGGGTCAGGAGTGACGGATCGAGTGGTGGTGCACCTTGAGGGGCAGCGGCACCGCACCGGTGGTGCGGGGGTCGCGACGTCGGTGGCTGGTCGGCAACTCAGACAGAGTCGGAACGATCGCCAGCAGCGCCACCACGAACATGCCGACGGCAACCACGCCGGCGATCGCGAGCTGGGTGATGTCCATGTGTCAAGCATGCGCCGCCAAAGCGTGAAATAGATCACACTTTCCCATGAATTGACTGTGAAGACCCGACAGCCACCGATCAGCCGGATCTGCTAGACAAGGTTCTCGTGTCCGTATTGCCGGTGATGCCCGAGCCGACCACGTTCAGCCGCCAGCTGTGGCAATCCGGAGCGGACACCTACGCGAAAATCCTGCGGCACCCGTTCCTCATCGGTCTCACCGACGGGACTTTGGATCGGGACGCGTTCTGCTACTTCATCGTCCAGGACAGCCACTACCTGCGGGCGTACGCGCGAGCACTGTCCCTGGTCTCGGCACGGGCCACCGACCCGGAGGCGGTGGCCATGTTCGCCAGGCACGCCAGCGAGGCTATGGCGGTGGAGAAGGAGTTGCACACCAGCCTGCTGAGCAGCCTCGGACTGCCGGTCGGTGCGGTCGACGACGCGGGGTCCGGACCGACCACGACCGCGTACGCCTCCTATCTCCTCAGCGTCTGTGCCACCGGCACCTACGCCGAAGCCGTGGCCACGGTGCTGCCCTGCTACTGGGTGTATCGCGACGTGGGGCGGGAGCTGATGGCCAGGTCCTCCCCCGACCCCGTGTACGCCCAGTGGATCGCGACCTACGGATCCCCGGAGTTTGACGCCGTGGTCGAATCCGTGCTCGCGGTCACCGACGCACTCGGGACTGACCTCGCAGCCTCGGAGCGGCGCCGGTGCCAGGAGCATTTCGCCGCCACCACCCGGTACGAGTGGATGTTCTGGGACGCCGCCTACCACCGCCTCGGCTGGCCGGTCTGAAACCCCACGCTGGTCGCTGCCCGGCCACCAGGTCAATCCGCCCGCTAGCCTTCCCGGGTGCCGAGCATCGACTCCCCCTCCCCGTCGGCTGCGAGCCACGGTCCGGCCGCCTGGTACGACCGGCATCGAAGTGGCCGTACGGTCGTGGTGGTCTGGATCCTCACCCGGCTCGCCATGCTCGGCCTCCTGGCCACGCTGGAGTCCTTCATCGTCGGCGACGTCTTCTACTATCACCGCAAGATCTCACGCTTGTTCGAGTTGGGCCTGCCCGGCACGCTGAACGAGTACCCGACGCCCGTGGTCTGGATTCTCACGTTGCCGTACGGACTCGGCTTCGGCAACGAACACGGCTACCTGGTGGCCTTCGTGGTGTTGATGTTGGCGCTCGACGGGGTCTTCACCTATGCGGTCTGGCGCTCCGCGGGTCGTCGACACGACTCAGCCGTGGACTTCTGGCTGCTCTTCGTGCTGCTGATCGGTCCGCTGAGCTATGTCCGCTTCGACCTGATCCCCGCGGTGCTGGCGGGCGGGGCGCTGCTGGCCGCCCGGACCCGGCCGTGGGTGGCCGGCGCGCTGACCGGACTGGGCGCGGCGATCAAGCTGTGGCCAGCTCTGCTGATCCCCGCCCTGCTGTCCGACCAGCGGCAACGCAAGCCGACCGCCATCGGCTTCATCGTCATCGGCTTCGGGCTCGCCCTGATCAGCCTGATCACCGGGGGGATGACCCGGCTGTTCTCGCCATTGACGTGGCAATCGGGTCGGGGCCTGCAGGTCGAGTCGGTGTGGGCCAGTCCGCTGATGCTGGCCCGGATCATCTCGCCGAACACCTGGACGGTGGACATCTCCCGCTACCAGGCCTACGAGATCTTCGGCCCCGGGGTCGGCGCGTGGCAGACGGTCAGTGACGCGGTCACGGTCGCCGGGCTGCTGGTCATCGTCGCGCTGTGGATCAGAGCTTTCCGAGTCACGGGTGGGGTGAGCTCGATCGCCGTCGCCCTGGTCGTACTGGCCACCATCGCGGTGGTGATCATCACCAACAAGACGCTGAGCCCGCAGTATTTGCTCTGGCTCGGCGGCCCGATCGCCGCGCTACTGCTGCTCCGCGACCAATTCGCCGCTGCTGAACTCCGCCGTTGGATCCTCCGCGTCGGAGTGGTGAGCCTGATTCTGGCCGGTCTGACTCAGTTCGTCTACCCGCTGCTCTACGACGGTCTCCTCGGCTTCGCCAGTCAGTCCCTGCTGGTGGTGGCCACGGTCGTCACCGGGGTGCGCAACGCCTGCCTGCTGGCCTTCACGGTGCTCACGGTGTGGCTGGCCTGGCGGGCTACTTCAGCGAACCCGCGGTGACCGAGCCTTGCAGCTGACGCTGGAAAATGATGTAGACCACCAGCACCGGGGCCACGGTGATCACCACAGCCGCGAACAACGCGCCGAAGTCGACTGAGTATCCAGCCTGAGACACGAACTCGGCCATCCCCTGAGTGAGGACGTACTTGCTCATGTCGGTGTTCAGCGCGATGGGCAACAAGAACTGGTTCCACAGGCCCAAGAAGTTGAAGATCGCGACCGAGGCCATACCCGGCTTGGCCATCGGCAGCATCACCGTGAAGAACGTGCGCCACTCCCCCGCGCCGTCCACCTTGGCTGCCTCGTAGATCTCGTGCGGCAGGAGCTTGAAGAACGAGTGCAAGAAGAACACGGTGAACGGCAGGGCGAACGCGACGTAGGTCAGGATCAGACCGGGCAAGGTGTTCAACAGCCCAATGTTCTGCAGGATGAAGAACAGCGGCACGATAGCCAGGAACACCGGGAAGGTCAGCCCGGCCAGCATGGCGTAGTAGATCGCCCGGTTGCCGGGAAATTCGAACCGCGCCAGCACGTAGGAGCACATGCCTCCCAGGGTCATCACGATGACCAGGGCGAAGCCGACCACGATCACCGTGTTGAGGAAGTAGTTCCCGATGCCCGAGATCGTCCACGCATTGACATAGTTCTGGAGCTGCAATTTGTCCGGCCACGATAGCGGACTGGACAAGACCTCATCGGTGGTCTTAAACGAGGAAATCAGCACCCACACCAGCGGAAGGACCACCAGCACTGACCACATGATCAACAGGATGTGGGCAACCACGTTGACTCCGCGACCGCTCTTTCCCGCGGACGACTGATCCTGCGTGCCAGGTTCGGTCGGAGCCCGCCGATCGGTCGTATCGACCTCGGTCGTGTCTGTCATGACTCTTCTCCCTGCGCGGAAGTCGCATCCACCGGCCGGCTTGTGGTTGGGTCCACCAGCCGGACCGGGCTCGCGTCAGTCCTCTTCTCCGATCGCGCCTTGCGCTCCCACCCGCCGGTGATCGCGTTCACGGTGAACACCAGGGCGGCGAAGACCAGGGTCACGACGGCCAGCATCACGCCCATTGACGTCGCATAACCGAACCGGCCCTTGGTGAAGGCGGTGATGAACAACTCTTGCGACATCACCAAGGTGGAGTTCTGCGGTCCGCCGTTGGGATTTAGCGCCGCCATGTAGACGAACGAGTCCAAAGCGGTGATCCCGAGATAGATGTAGGCGGTTTGAATGCTGTCGCGAATCAACGGGATCGTGATCGACACCGCCGTACGGAAACGTCCCGCACCGTCGATCCGAGCTGCCTCGAACACCTGCGGATCGATGCCGCGGATACCGGCGATGAAGAGCACCATGTAGAAACCGACGAAGCCCCAGATGATCACAAACATCGACGCGGGCATGGCCGTGCTCGCATCCCCCAACCAGGGGAAGTTTGCGAACTGGTCCAGCCCGATGCCGGTCAGCGCCGCATTCAGCAGACCGGCAGCCGGGTCGTACATCTGCAACCAAATAATACCGATCACGATGCCGGGGATTGTGTAGGGAAAGAACGACACCACCCGGTAGATACTGGAGTTCTTCAGCCCACGCACCTCGCCGGTGCCACCGCCTCCGACGGTGACAAAGGTGGCCAGGATCAACGCCAGCACGATGGTGACGAACGGCACGATCAGTCCGAGCAAGATGCTGTTGCGCATCGACTTGAGGAAGATGTCGTCGTTGAACAGCCGCACGTAGTTGTCCAAGCCGATGAAGTTCATCGACTCGCTGAAACCAGTCCAGTCGGTCAGCGAGTAGTAGATGGCCTGGACGAACGGTGAGATCACGAAGACCGCGAAAACCACCACCGGCAGGCCGAGGAACACCGCGAAGAAGCTCACCCGGTCGAACGTGAGTGGCTTACGCCGCCGCCGACCGGCCGGCTGCGAAGGCCGGCTGGTCGTGGCGGTCGCTTGCCGGGTCGTCATTCCGTGGCCGGGATCTTCTCGATCGAGGAGTCGTTCGCGATCTTGTCGGTGATTTCTTGCAACCCCTTGGTGAGGCCGGCCACGTCCGATTTGCCCGACAAAAACGTGTTCCAGACGGTCAACTGGTCCTTGTTCATCCCGTACAGGTCGACGAACTGGTAATTGAACACGTTGTCCCCAGCCGCATCGAGCATTTGCGTCTGCGACACCAGCGCGGTCGACCCGAATCCGTCCGGCGGGACGAGGCCCTTGACGATGGTCGGGGCGAGTCGGGTCTTGCTGAAGTTGGTGGCGGCATCCTTGGACAGCATCGCCCGCAGGATCTCTTTGCCGCCGGCCTGGTTCTTGGCCTTGTTCGGCACGATGTAGGGCTCACCGGCCGCACTACGCAACGACTCGTAGGGCATCTTCGGGCTGTCGGAAACAACCATCGCCGGAGCACCGGTCATGTCGAAGCCCTTTTTGGTGGCGTTCTTCATCTCGTTCTCGATCCAGCCGCCCGACGGGTACAGGAGTGCCTGCTCGTCGTTGCTCCACTTGGCTTGCGCCGCCGTGAACTGAGTGCCGGCGCCACCAGGCACGAAGTAGCCCTTCTTCACACAGGTCTCCATCGCCTTGAATACGCTCTGAATCGCCGGCGCCGACCAGCAGTTCGGCGTCAAGTTGCCCAGGTCCAACCGAACCTGCGACCCACCCTCCTTGATCGCGGAGTCCACCGCCAGGGTCTGATAGTAGGTAGCGGCTTCCTTGCCCCAGACGAACAGGTACTTCTTCTTGGCCTTGGCTTCGGCCCCCAGGTCGATGGCCTCATCCCAGGTCTTGGGCACCGTCCAGCCGTTGTCGTCGAACAGCGATTTGGAGTACCAGACGGCGTAGACCGTCATGACGTAGTTCATCGCGACGAACTTGCCACCGAACGTGCCCGGATCCTTCACATGGGGGTAGAGGGTGTCGGCGATCTTGGTGCCCTCGTAGTTGTTGGCCTCGAAGACGTCGTCCAAGGGGTCCAGTTGATTGAGGATGGTGTTGAAACCCATCGAGTTCGCGCCGGAGTTGTCGATCAGATCCGGCGGGTTGCCGCCGACGAAGCGGGGCTGCAACTGCTGTGCGATCTGGGTGGCGGGGCTGACGTCGATCTTGACGTCGGGAAACTTCTTCTTCACCTGCTTGGTCGCATACGTGACGTAGTCATAGCCGTAGCCGCCGTTGAAGATGACTGCCTCGATCGAGGAATCCTCAGCCAGACCGAACGGGTTCTCCGCGGACTTCTCGGCCCCGCCGGACCCGTTCTCGTCGCCACCCGAGCTGCCTCCCGACGACGCGCACGACGCGAGTGTCCCGCCCATCGAGACCACCGCCGCCGCCGCCAGCGACCCCTGCATGAAACGTCGACGATTGAACGCCTTTTCGTTGCTCATCGTGTTATGGCCCTTTCCGTATGGTTGAGATTCCGTGTGGTGCTGAGATTCCCGATGGGCCAGCGGCGCTGTCAGGGGCGTCCGATGAACACCACTGAGCGAGACCGTGGTCAGGGCACCCGACGTCCGCGGCGACTCGGCGCGGACGCGTCCCGGCGCGCCCGTCGTCGACCCCCGACACGTGGCCCTGCCCCCCGCGCAACAGTCCCTCTCACCCCACATGAAAGTCGATGTAGCAGACCTGACGTGGCCTCACCGAAAACCTGTCGCCCAAGGTCGGCAATGTCAAGGCACCACGACGTATCGAACCTGTAACGGGTCTGAGAGGGAGGCGGGCTGAATTCAGACATCGGTCAGGAATAACGGTCCTCCGGTCGTCCTGCGGGGTCTGCGTGACCGGGGAGGTACGGTACACCGGCATCTCGGCAACCCCAGCGCTGAGCAGCCCTGTGGAGGACGTTCTGGTTGTGCGCCGGGATTTGAAGGAGACAGCATGACGGACCCGGACCCCACCGAGGCCGCCAGTGTCGGACTCCTGCTGGGCGCGGACGTGGGAGGTACGGCCACTCGAGTCGCCGTGGCCACGATCACCGGCCAGGTGCTCGCGGTCTCGACGGGTCCGGCCGGGAACCCCGTCGGCGTCGGGCTAGCGGTCTCCGCCGCCCGGATCCGCAGCGGTGTCCTCGAGTGCCTGTCCCGGGTCGACGACCGGCTGGCTCGAGTCGACCCGACCTCAAGCAGTCGGGTTCGCGCGGCGGTGCTCGGACTGGCGGGTGGCTTGCGCATCGACGACACCTTTCTCCGATCGGCCATGCCGGCCACGGTCCACGTACAACCCCGGCTGGTGTCAGACCTGAGTGTGGCGTTTTCTTCCGCCACCGCCGCATCCGAGGGATACGTGTTGGTGGCCGGCACCGGCGCCGTGGCCGGACGGATCCTCGACGGCGACCTCCAGGAGCGTCGCGACGGCTGGGGCTGGCTGTTGGGCGACGAGGGATCGGGATTCTGGCTCGGTCGGGAAGCGGTTCGAACGACCGTGGCGGCGCTGCAGAGCGGGCTCCCCCTCGGACCACTCGGGGAGCACGTGGCCGAGCGGATGGGCACTCGCGATCCCGTCGCCATCATCCGGCGCTGCTACCGCGAGCCGCCGATCTGGCTGGCCGCTTTCGCCGAACTGGTCAGCCGGTGTGCCGATGACCCGGCGGCCATCGACATCGCCGAGCGCGCCGCCGACCTGCTGCACACCACACTTCGCAGACTGGAGCCGCGACCGGAACTGCCGGTAGTCCTGGCCGGCTCTGTCGTGACCAGTGAAGGCCCAGTCCGCGACGCGCTCACCCGGTTGCTGGCCGGCACTCTGGCCAACCCGGTGATCACGACAAAGAGCGGACTGGTCGGCGCCCTGTGGCTCGCCGGCCGCGAGGTGGGACTGACCGAGGTCGATCTGCACGCCACTCTCACCGAGTCGTGCACCGCGAACCAGCTGAACACTGGTATGAAATTCTCGGTACCCTAGGAAGACGACGCGGGCGGGCTCGGCCCTCGCCCAACAGACCGCGACGGAAGAAGGCGATTGTGGCCACCGTGCCAGAACAGACCAGCAGTCCTCAGAGCACCACCGACTCCCTTGCCGAGGAGTTCGGCGCCAACGACTGGCTGCTGGAGGAGATGTACGAGCAGTACGCGGCCGACCCGTCGTCGGTGGACCCGAGTTGGGCCCAATACTTCAAGAGGCACAAGATCGGCCCATCCGACTGGGCGGTGGGTAACGGCGGCGCATCGAAGGCAGAGTCGACCTCGAACACCACCCAACGGCAGCCTAAGACCGATCGGCAGCCCAAGCCCGACCGGCAGCCCAAGACCGATCGACAGCCGAAGACCGATCGACAGCCTGCGGCGTCGACACCGAGCACCCCGGCCAAGACCAAACCAGCGGCACCGACGGCGGCCGCCAGGCGACCAACCACAGTGGAGCGACCAACCGCCAACAAGAACGAGCGTCCCTCAGCACCCGGCAAGCGTGGCGGGGTACCGGCAGACCCACCGAATCCCTCGAACCGGCCCTCGGTCGACACCGCGGAGCCGAAGAAGACCGTGCTCCGCGGCGCGTCCGCTCGCACAGCCAAGAACATGGACAGCTCCCTGGCGGTGCCGACCGCCACTAGCGTCCGCTCGCTACCGGTGAAACTGTTGATTGACCAGCGGGTCGTGATCAACAACCATTTGCGTCGGGCGCGCGGCGGCAAGGTGTCCTACACGCACCTGATCGGCTACGCGATGGTGCAGGCGCTACGCACCCACCCGGCGATGAACAACGGGTATGAGGTCGTCGACGGCAAGCCGAACATGATCGTGCCGCGACACGTCAACCTCGGCTTGGCCATCGATCTGCCCAAGTCCGACGGGACCCGGCAGTTGCTGGTGCCCAGCATCAAGAACTGCGAAACGCTGGACTTCGCGCAGTTTTGGGCGGCGTATGAGGAGATGGTAAAGAAGGCTCGGTCCGGTTCGCTCGAGCTCGCCGACTTCGCCGGCACCACGATCACCTTGACCAACCCGGGAACCATCGGCACCAACCACTCGGTACCCAGGCTGATGTCCGGGCAGGGGGCGATCATCGGCGTCGGGTCGATGGACTTCCCGCCCGCGTTCCAAGGCTCCGATCCCGACAAGCTGTCCCAGTTGAGTGTCTCGAAGATCATGACGCTCACCTCCACCTACGACCATCGGGTCATCCAGGGTGCCCTCTCGGGTCAGTACCTGGGTCGGCTGCACGCCCTGCTGCTCGGCGAGGATGGCTTCTACGACGACATCTTCGGTGCCCTGAGGATTCCGTACGAGCCGATCCGCTGGGCTCAGGACCTCAGCGCCGACCACGAGGATCAGATCCCCAAGCAGGCCAGGATCATGGAGATGATCAATGCCTACCGGGCTCGTGGGCATCTGATGGCCGACACCGACCCGCTGGAGTACCGGCAGCGCAGTCATCACGACCTCGACGTCCACTCCCACGCACTGACGTTGTGGGACCTGGACCGGGAGTTCGCCACCGGCTCGTTCGCCGGCGGTCAGGGTCTGATGAAGATGCGCAAGATCCTCGGCATCCTGCGCGACTCCTACTGCCGCACTATCGGCATCGAGTACATGCACATCCAGGAGCCGGCTCAGCGCAAGTGGATCCAGGACCGGGTGGAGCGTCGCCACAAGTCGCTCCCCCGGGAGGAGCATCTGCGCATCTTGGACAAGCTCAACGAGGCCGAGATCTTCGAAACCTTCCTGCAGACCAAGTTCGTCGGCCAGAAGCGGTTCTCCCTCGAGGGCGGCGAGGCGGCGATAGCCCTGCTCGACGAAATCTGCGACCAGGCAGCCAATCAGGGTCTCGCCGAGGTCTGCATCGGCATGCCGCACCGTGGTCGGCTGAACGTGCTGGCCAATGTGGTCGGCAAGTCCTACGCTCAGATCTTCCGCGAGTTCGAGGGCAACATCGACCCTAGGACCGTGCAGGGCTCCGGCGACGTCAAATATCACCTTGGGGCGGAGGGCGAGTTCACCGCCCTGAGCGGAGAGACGATCAAGACCTCGGTCGCGGCCAATCCGAGCCACCTGGAGGCGGTCAATCCCGTTCTGGAAGGAATCGCCAGAGCCAAGCAGGACATCCTCAACCGGGGCGAGGAGTTCCCGGTGCTCCCGGTGTTGATGCACGGCGACGCCGCGTTCGCCGGCCAGGGCGTGGTGGCGGAGACCTTGAACCTGTCCCAACTGCGGGGCTACCGGACTGGTGGCACGATCCACGTCATCGTGAACAACCAGGTGGGTTTCACCACCTCGCCGACAGAGTCGCGCTCCTCGATGTACTGCACCGACGTGGCCCGGATGATCCAGGCCCCGATCTTCCACGTGAACGGAGACGACCCCGAGGCGTGCATCCGGGTCGCCCGATTGGCGTTCGCGTTCCGGCAGGAGTTCAACAAGGACGTCGTGCTCGACGTCATCTGCTACCGACGCCGTGGGCACAACGAGGGCGATGACCCCAGCTTCACCCAGCCACTGATGTATGACCTGATCGAGCGAAAGCGGTCCACCCGCAAGCTTTACACCGAGGCCCTGATCGGTCGTGGCGACATCACGATTGAGGACGCCGAAAAGGTCATGACCCGTTTCCAGCAACGGCTGGAGAGCGTCTTTCGGGAGGTCCGAGACGCCAGCCAGGCGGTACCGGACGACCCGCACCAGGTGGTGCCGGCCTACCCGGACAAGGAGGGGGCCCCGTACGGCACCGCAGTCTCGATGGAGGCGCTGAAGACGATCGCCGACGCGCATCTGACGTTCCCCGATGGCTTCAGCGTGCACCCGAAGGTGATGCCGCAGCTACAGCGACGTGCGGCGGCGATCACTCAGGGACCCATCGACTGGGCGACCGCGGAGATCCTCGCGCTCGGGTCGCTGCTGATCGAGGGAAGGCCGCTCCGACTGACCGGCCAGGACAGTCGCCGCGGCACGTTCGTGCAGCGGTTCGCCTCGGTCGTGGACCGCAAGACCGGCGAGGCGTACGTGCCGTTGAAGCACCTCGACGACGAGCAGGGCAAGTTCCACGTCTTCGACTCGCTACTGAGCGAGTACGCCGCGATGGGCTTCGAGTACGGCTATTCCGTGGCGCGCCCGGAGGCGCTGGTGCTTTGGGAAGCCCAGTTTGGGGATTTCGCCAACGGTGCCCAGACGATCATCGACGAGTTCATCAGTTCGGGTCAGTCCAAGTGGACCCAGAAATCCGGCGTGGTGCTGTTGCTGCCACACGGCTACGAGGGTCAAGGACCGGACCACTCCTCAGCCCGGATCGAGCGTTGGCTGCAGCTGGCGGCCGAGGACTCGATCGTGGTCGCCCAACCGTCCGCGCCCGCGAGCCATTTCCATCTGCTGCGTCAGCAGGCGATCGGTGAGCGCCATCGACCGCTGATCATCATGACGCCGAAGTCGATGCTGCGGAACAAGCTCGCCGTCTCTCAGCCGGCGGACTTCACCGAGGGCAGCTGGCAGCCGGTCCTGTCCGACCCGTATATCGATGACCCGTCGACGGTGCGCCGGGTGCTGCTCTGCTCGGGCAAGGTCCGCTGGGACCTGACCAACAAGCGGGCTCAGCTGGACCGCTGGGACACCGCGATCATCTCGCTGGAGAGGCTGTATCCGCTCCCGGCGGCGGAGTTGGCCGCCGAGCTTCGACGCTACGAGAACGCCTCGGCCGAGTTGAGCTGGGTGCAGGACGAGCCCGCGAACCAGGGGGCCTGGCAGTTCATGGCTCTCAACCTGGTCGATGGCCTCCGCGAAGCTGAGCCGGGCCAGAAGTGGACAGTCCGTCGGATTAGCCGCCAGGCCTCTTCGGCTCCGTCGGTGGGCTCGGCCAAGGTGCACGAAGCCCAGCAGCGCGAGCTGCTCGAGTCGGCGTTCAGCTGAGTCTGGAGCAGGTCTGGACATGTACTTCACCGATCGGGGCATCGAGGAGTTGCAGACCCGCCGAGGAGACGAGGAGATCACCTGCGCGTGGCTGGCCGAGCAGATGCGCACCTTCGTCGATCTCCATCCGGAGTTCGAGGGGTCGGTCGACCAGCTGGCCACCTGGCTGGCTCGGCTCGACGACGAGGACGAGTGAAGCCGGTCTCAAGGCTCGAGCACGATTTTGCCGAACATCTCGCCGTCGGCGAGCAGCCGTACGCCCTCGGCCGCCTCGGTCAGCGGCAGCACCCGGTCCACGATCGGGCGGACCCCGGCGACCTCGACCAGCCGGAGCACGGCGGCTAACTCAGCCCGGGTTCCCATGGTGCTGCCCACCACGTGTAGGGGCTTGAAGAAAATCTTGGTGAGCTCGGCCGACGGCGGCTCGGCACCGGAAGTGGTTCCCACCGTCACCAGCCGGCCGCCCGGTCGGAGGGCGTTGACCGAATGTGACCAGGTGGCCGCGCCGACGCTGTCCAAGACAGCATCGACCCGCTCCGGCAGCCGCTCGCCGGCGGCGAATCCCCGGTCGGCCCCGAGCTCGACCGCCCGTTCGGCCCGCTGCGCGTCCCGCGAGGTCACCCACACCCGCAGACCGCTGGCCCGGCCAATCAGCACCGCCGCCGTGGCGACGCCCCCACCAGCGCCCTGCACCAAGACGGTGTCCCCGGCTCGCAGCGCGCCCGCGGTGAACAAGGCGCGATAGGCGGTCAGCCAGGCAGTCGGCAGACAGGACGCCTCCGGGAACGAGAGTCCGGCCGGCTTGTCGAGGAGGTTGCGGGCCGGGACCCGGACGGTCTGGGCCAGTGTGCCCGGATAGCGTTCGGACAGCAGCGACCGGCGCGGATCGACGGTCTCGTCAGAACCGGCGAAGTCCGGGTCGTTGAGCACCGGGTAGACCACCACTTCGCGTCCGTCATCGGCCACCCCGGCGGCATCGCAGCCAAGGATCATCGGCAGCCGGTCCGCGGGCAGTCCGACCCCACGCAGCGACCAGACGTCGTGGTGGTTGAGCGCTGCGGCCCGGACGGTCACCTCGACCCAGTCGGCGGGCACCGCCGGCGGCTGGATCTCCCCTACCCGCAGAGCATCGAGCGGGTGGTCGGAGTCGGCGGCGGCGGCGTAGGCGGCGAGCATGGGCCCCAGGCTACTGATTCGGCGCCGGCCGGCTCTGGTTACAGTGCCTTCGTGAGCACCGACATCGACGCCGTGACCAGCGCCTTCACCGATCTGGTGGGTCGAGCCCCGGTCGGGGTGTGGGCCGCGCCGGGCCGGGTGAACCTGATCGGAGAGCACACCGACTACAACGACGGCTTCGTGATGCCGTTCGCTTTGCCGCAGCGCGTCACCATGGCCGCCGGACACCGCGACGACGACCAGTGGCAAGTCATGACGCTCGACGGGGATCGGATCGAGACCTTCGCCCGCGCGGAGCTGCAGCCAGGTATGGCGGGCTGGCAGGCGTACGTAGCCGGGGTTATCTGGGCTCTGGACGAGGCCGGTCATCAGGTCAGCGGCGCTGACCTGGTGCTGACCTCCGACGTGCCGATCGGGGCCGGCCTGTCCTCCTCTGCCGCGCTGGAGTGCGCCACCCTGGCCGCGGTTGCCGACCTGGACGATTTGGAGATCAAGCCGATGGAGCGGGCCAGGCTCGCGCGCCGGGCGGAGAACGCCTTCGTCGGGGCGCCGACCGGTCAGATGGACCAGGCGGCCTCGACGCTGTGTGCAGCCGGCCATGCCCTGTTCTTCGACTGCCGCAGCTTCGACTTCGATCAGGTACCGCTGGACCTCGCCGGAGCCGGGCTGGAGCTGTTGGTGCTGGACACCAGAACCCCGCACGCGCTGGTGGACAGCGAGTACTCCGCCCGCCGGGACAGCTGTGAGGCTGCGGCGAAGATCCTGGGCGTCTCCGCTCTGCGGGACGTCAGCGATGTCGAGCACGCGCTCGACCGCCTCGACGACGAGGAGATGCGCAAGCGCGTCCGCCACGTGGTGACCGAGAACCAGCGGGTGCTGGACGCCAAGGAGCGTCTCCAGGCGCAGGACTACCGCGGTCTGGCGCCACTGCTGGACGCCTCGCACGCGTCGATGCGCGACGACTTCGAGATCACCGTGCCGACGGTGGACCTGGCGGTGGAGACGGCCCGGACAGCCGGAGCGTACGGCGCCCGGATGACCGGCGGTGGCTTCGGGGGTTGCATCATCGCCCTGGTCGACGTCGGCCGGAGCAACGAGGTCGCCGCCGCGATCACCCAGGCATTCGCCGCCGCCGACTTCGGTGTTCCGGCCCACTTCACCGCGGCCCCGTCGGACGGCGCTCGGCGTTTGCGCTGACCTCCCCGACGCTGGGGGTGGGAATCGATCCACTGCGGATGATATTTCGATCCGGTACCGGTGTCTCGCCGACTCCAGCGTCGCGGGCCAATGCGTGGCAACATGCACAACGGTCCCGTGCGGATCAGTCCGCACAGGTCGGTTCCAGGTCACCAAACCCTCGGAGGTCATTCCCTCATGCGCATGATCAAACCGTTGGCGCTCGTCTCCACGACGGTCGCCGCCCTCATCCTTTCGGCTTGCGGGTCGAGTTCGCTGGGCAGCGAGCCGGCTGGCTCTTCCTCCGAGGCCGCGACGCCGAGCGCCGTGGTCAAGAACGACGAGTTGGCCGCGAAGCTGCCGGAGAGCATCGCCCAGTCCGGCACGATCGTGATCGGCACTGACGCCAGCTACGCCCCGAACGAGTACCTCGGTGTCGACGGCAAGACCGTGGAAGGAATGGACGTGGACTTGTTTGACGCGGTCGCGGCCAAGTTTGGCGTCAAGACCGACTGGCAGCCGGCCGACTTCAGCGCCATCATCACCGGGGTCCAAGGCAAGAAGTATGACGTCGGGGTCTCCTCCTTCACCATCAACGACCAGCGCAAGAAGCAGGTCAACATGGTGAGCTACTACAGTGCCGGGACCGCCTGGGCGGTGCCGAAGGGCAACCCCGCGAAGATCTCCATCGACGACCCGTGCGGCAAGACCGTCGCGGTGCAAACGGGCACGGTACAGCAGGAAGATGACCTACCGAAGCGGCAAAAGGATTGCGGCTCCGACCCGATCAAGATCCTCTCCTTCGACGGCCAGGACCGGGCCACGAGCGCCGTGGTCAACGGACAGGCCGACGCCATGCTGGCCGACTCCCCCGTGATCGCGTACGCGATCACCCAGTCCGGTGACAAGATCGAGCAGCTGGGCGAGATCTACGACTCCGCGCCGTACGGCTATGTCGTGGCCAAGGCCCAGACCGAGTTTGCGCAGGCCATCGCCGACGCGCTGACGGAACTGAAGTCCGACGGCACCTACGACGCCATCCTGACCAAGTGGAACCTGCAAGACGGCGGGATCACCGACTTCGCCGTCAATCCCTGATCGTCCATGTCGACGTCGGAAAGGTCGTCCACCGACGAAGCCGGCGAGCACGCTGACGAGCGTCCCGGGCTGATCAAGGCCGTGCCGGTCCGGCACCCCGGTCGCTGGGTGGCGATCGCGGTGCTGGCCGTGCTGGCGGCGATGTTCCTGCACCTGCTGATCGCCAACCCCGCCTTCAACTGGCCTTTCGTGTTCGAGGCCATGAATCAGAACCCGGTGATCGAAGGGTTCATCAAGGGCACCCTGTTGGTCACTGTGCTGGCGATGCTCATCGGCGTCTCCCTGGGCGTGCTGCTGGCCGTGATGCGACTGTCCGACAACCCCGTGCTCAAAGGAGTCTCCTGGCTATACACCTGGTTCTTCCGGGCCATCCCCCGCTACGTGCTGCTGACGATCATGGGCGCGCTCGGCATCCTGTTCCAGCGAGGTCTGTCGCTGGGGGTGCCGTTCGACTGGAAGATCATCGAGTGGCTCGGGCTGTCCGGTGACTGGCGCTTCCTCACCCTGGACGCGAACGCCCTGTTCGTCGGCCTGGTCGGCGGCGTGATCGGTCTGGCGGCCTCGGAGGCGGCCTACATGGCCGAGATCGCCCGGGCCGGCATCCTGAGTGTGGACTCAGGCCAGATGGAGGCCGCTCAGGCGCTCGGGATGAAACGGAGCCTGGCCATGCGTCGGATCGTGCTGCCGCAAGCGATGCGGGTGATCGTGCCGCCGACCGGCAACGAGACGACAGCCATGCTGAAGGACACTTCCTTGCTGGTGGCGATCCCGGTCAGTACCGAGCTGTTCTTTCAGATGCAGGCGATCGGCAGCCGGACCTACCAGACGTTCCCGGTGCTGATCGGGGCGACGATCTACTATCTGGTGGCCTCCAGCGTGTTGATGGTGGGCCAGACCTGGCTGGAGAAGCGGTTTGGCCGCGGTCTGGGCACCACGAGCCCAACCAAGGACACCGAGGTCACCAAAGGGCTGGCCGCCGGAGGTGCCCATTGAGTCCGCAGCAGATCGACCGCACCGGCGAGCCGCTGGTCAAGGCGGTCAACGTGATCAAGTCTTTCGGCCATAACGAGGTGCTGTCGGGCATCGACCTCCAAGTGCATGCCGGCGAGGTGGTCTGCCTGCTCGGGCCGAGCGGCTCGGGCAAGACGACCTTCCTGCGGCTGATCAACCAGATGGAGACCCTGACCGGCGGCCGGATCTGGGTCGGTGGCGAGCTGGTCGGGATCGAGGAGCGGCGCGGCAAACTGCACGTTCGATCCGACGCCGACATCGCCCGGCAGCGATCCCGGATCGGGATGGTTTTCCAGCGTTTCAACCTGTTCCCGCACATGACGGCCTTGGAGAATATCGTCGAGGCGCCGACGCGGGTGAAGAGAACATCCAAGTCCCAGGCGACCGCTGAGGCGAACCGACTGCTGGAGATGGTCGGTCTGTCCGACCGGGCGACCTACTACCCGGCCCAGCTCTCCGGCGGCCAGCAGCAGCGGGTCGCCATCGCCCGCGCGCTGGCCATGCAGCCAGAGTTGATGCTGTTCGACGAGCCGACCTCGGCACTGGATCCGGAGCTGGTGGGCGAGGTACTGAAGGTGATGGGGCAGCTCGCCTCCGAGGGAACCACGATGATCGTGGTCACCCACGAGATGAGCTTCGCCCGTGAGGTGTCGGATCGGGTGGTCTTCATGGACGCCGGCGTGGTCGTCGAGGAGGGCCCGCCGAACCAGGTGCTGCTGGCCCCGCGGCACGAGCGGACCAGGACCTTCCTGAGTCGGGTCAAGCAGGAGCACGAAACCGACGCCGCTCACGAGCAGCAGACGGTCGAGGTCCTAGAGGAACTGGACGGCTGAACTCGAACGCGCGCTATCCGGAA
>JAKDLH010000294.1 GCA_030452945.1 Microlunatus sp.
GCGCCGTAGGTCAACCGACAACGGCGCGGCTTCGGGATCAGGTCAGCGTCGATCCGACCTATCCGAAGTTAGGTCTGAGGTGTCGGGACGTCGGTCTGAGGTATCGGAATCGACCATCTCGATGTTCTCTTTACGAACCTCCTCGGAGACGGTCGCATCCTCGGTGACGGTCTCCTTGCCGAGCTTGACCTGCTCGACTGCGACGGTGTCCTTGTCGACGACGGGCACCTCCTCGTGCAAGACCACCTCGTGCTCTTCTTCACTGATCGCCGGTCCGGAGTGTGCGGTGTCGCGGTTGGACTCGGTGATCGGCTCCCGCTCAATGGTGGCCTCTTCGTGGCTGACCGGCACAGTCTCGGTGACGGTTTCCGACGTCACATACTTGCGCAGTCGAGCCTTGCCGGCTTCGCGGTGGGCGGTGCCGACGTCCACCCGCTCCTCCGACCGGGTCATCGAGGCATCGTCGGTGTCGCGCATGTCGGTGTCGCGCATGTCGGTGTCGCGCATGTCGGTGTCGCGCAGGTCGGTGTCCCGCACGCCGGTGCCGTGAACGTCGGTGTCGCGCAGGTCGGTGTCCCGCACGCCGGTGCCGTGAACGTCGGTGTCCCGCACGTCGGTGTCCCGCACGCCGGTGCCCTGTACACCCTCGGTGCGACGGCCACTACGATCGTCGGACAGACCGTAGTACTCGTACAGCCGGTCCTCTTCCTCCGGCGTGATGGAGCCGTCGGCGTCCACCCGAGGGGCGTCCTTGATTCGGTCCTTGTCGAAGCGGACGTGCACGTCGTTGCCGTCGACGCGGGCCCCTTCCAACGGAACGAACGACTCCGACGAGCCGAACAAACCGGTCTTCACCGTGACCCAGCTCGGTACTCCGGAATCGTCGTCGAGGTAGATCTGTCCGATGCCGCCGACCTTGTCCGAGTCGGTGGTGTAGACGTTTCCGGTCAGGTCCCGGATCTGCTCGGTGTTGATGGTCATGGTTTCTCCTTGATAACTTGACTTTGCCTCGTCCCGAAGCCCGGGCACGAGGAACTCACATTGCTACCGGTGACTAGGTTTCGTCGCCGGGGACGGAATCGGCTTTGACCGCGTCGCGCCGCCCCCGAGGTTCGGCCGCGCCCTTCGTGGTATCGGCTGCGGTCTGTTGCTCGGCTTCGGCGTTGATCTCGGCTCCGAGCAAGATGGCGTAGGACGTGATCCACAACCAGAGCAGCAGCACGATGATCCCGGCGAAGACCCCGTACGTTTTCGCGTAGTTGCCGAAGGTGGCGACGTAGACCGAGAAGCCGACCGAGGCGAGCAGCCACAGCAGGGTGGCGACCGCGGCACCGATCGACACCCACCGCATCTTGGGCGCATCCCGGTCCGGAGCGACCCGATACAGAATCGCCAGAGCGACCGTCACGAGCACGACCAGCAGCACCCACCTGGCGGCTTGCAGCAGGAAGCGGACCACCGGACTGTCACCGAATATCGATTGCAGCAGCGGGGGCACCACCGCCAGCAGACCGATCATGATCACGATGAAGACGATCGCCCCGAGGGTCATCACCAACCCGAGCAGACGCTTCTTGACGACGTTCCGCTCGTCATCCTCGTCATAGGCGACGTTGACGGCGGTCATCAGCTTGGTCGTGCCGCCCGAGGCGCTGAACAGGGCAATCGCGATGGCGATCACCGCACTCCAACCCAGCGCAGACTGGTTCTGGTTCTTGACTTGGTCGACGACCAACTGCCGGACCTCGGCCGGCAAGGCGGACAGCGAGTTGACCTGGTCGGCGATGACGCCCGGATCGGCGAAAAACCCGTAGAGGGTGACCAGGGCGATGATGGCCGGGAAGAGGGCGAGAAAGGCGAAGAACGCCACCCCTGCCCCCAATAGCGGCACCTGGTCGACCTTGGCCTCGGCCCAACCCCGCTTGACGACCTGCAGCCACCCCTTGGCCGGGATCTCGGTCGGTTTATCAGCGCCACCACCGGGAACGGTGCCGGTTTGCTGCGCACGGTCGGCAGCCTTCTCGTCCTCGACCCGCGTAGTGCTGGAGGATCGCGAACTCGCCATCAGCTGGCTCTCCTAACCCTAATCGGACTCTGGGAGGGGTCCGGTGACGACGACCCAACGGGACGGGTGATCGTCAACTGGAACGCGAATCTTGAACGGTCGACTTCGACTGTTCCGCCTGGCCCTGGACCTGCTCTTTGGCCGACTGTCCCTCGTCCTTGACGTTCTGTGCCGCGCCGGTGGCCGTCGACTTGACCGACTCCGCGGCCTCCTGCGCCGGGCCCCGAAGGTTATCGGCCATCTCCTTCGCCGCGTCACCAGCCCGCTGCTTCAACGGTTCCAGGTTCTGCTGCAAATCCGAGACGGCCCGCTGCTCCTTCTGCGACGCCGGGATGAGCGACGACACGAGCAGTCCCGCTCCGAAGGCGATCAGCCCTGCGGCCAGCGGATTCCCCCGCGCCTTCTCCTTGGCCCGGCCAGGGGCCCCGGACACGGCGTCGCCGACTTCAGACGCACGCTGTGACACCTGTGCCTTCGCGTTGCCGCTCCGACCGTAGTCGTACGGATCGTCGGGTGAACCCATAACCTTCTCCTTCATTCCTCGGGCGGCGTCTTTGACCTTGTCCACTTGTCCTCGGGCGGCGTCCTTGACCATGTCCACCTGGCGGTCGGCGATGTTCTTCGGATTGGCGGTGTCGGCCAACGAGTCGACGTTGTCGCTCAACTCAGCACGCGTGCGCTCGATGTCGGCGCGGATCTGGTCGGGATCATTGCTGGTGGTCATCGATTCTCCTCCTCATGGCCCTTCACGGCATTCGGTACCTTCTTCAACGTCTCGGAGGTCTGCTCCAGACCGCGGATTCGCTCAAACTCCTTCTTCCCGACCACTGCCAAGATGGCAGCCACGATCGCCCAGACGGCGGCCACGATCAGCGCCGACCACTCATAGCCGATGAACTGTCCCAGACCCCACCAGGCGCTGACCGACAAGAAGACGAGAAACAGCAGGGCACCGACCGCGGCCCCGACGAACATCCCGACGCCCTTGCCGACGCGGGAGCCAGACTGACGCAGTTCGGCCTTGGCCAAGGCCATCTCCTGCTGCAGAAGCGTGGAGATGTTGCTGCTGACGTCGCTGAGCAGTTCGCCGATGCTCCGACCGTCCTCAGCCTCCAACGCCGAACGCTTGGGGTGGTGGCTGGCTGGGTCAGCTGCGGGCAAGGAACTTCCGGTGCGGGGATCGTCAACCGGGTGACTCATCGCACCTCACCAGGCCGGTAGGCGGGATCGGCACCCGGGTCGACGTCGCCGTATTCCACATTCGAGGTGCGAGTCAGGTCGGCGGCATAGCTGTCCTCACCTGTAGGGGGCAACTCCTCCACCAAGGACGCCGAAGCAGTCGGCTGGGACTGCGTCCCTAGCCCCAACTCACCGGTGTCGTAGCGGCTGGTGTCGTAGCCGCCGGTGTCGTAGCCGCCGGTGTCGTAGCCGCCGGTGTCGTAGCGGCCGGTCGACCCCGAGTCGACACTGGTGTTCGCCGCTACCGCACCACGGGTCAGCCGGCCGGCAACCACACCCGCCAGACCACACAGCGCCAAGAACATCACCGGACGTCGCCGGCCGAAGTCCTGTACTTCGCGCAGGACGTCCCGCGGCTCCCGGTTTTCCAGCCAGCGCGCGATCTCGCCGCCCTTGTCGGCGGCCTGATGCGCCAGATCGGTCAGTGGACCTGATTCCGACGAGCCGGAAGCCATCCCGTCCAACTCCTGGGACAACGCGTGCACGCTCGAGGCGATCTTCTGTTGCTGCGAGCCGGCCTGAGTCTGCACCTCATCGGTGACCGAGCCGAGCAGACTGGTCGCCTGACGCTTCGTCTCGTCAGCCACGTTCGCCGCTTCGCCCTTGGCGGTTTCTCCGACCCGCTTGCCGGCATCCGCGGCGGTGTCCTTGACGTTCGCCGCCTCGTCCTTGGCCACGTCTTTGGTGGAGTCGCTCGTGGACTTCGAGGTAGGTGTGGTCGTCACGTCCGTCGAGGGCAAGTCGGTCGACGCGGAATCGTAGAAGGTGTCCGAGCCGGTGGTGCCGGAGAAGCGTTCGGCCGGAGTGTCGCCTCCTCCGGTTGACAACGCCCCCGACGATCCGGGCTCGGGCGACGTCGGTGGTGTGTCGTACTCAGATGGGGTGTTCGTCATGTCGCAGCTCCTCGTTTCTCGCTGTGATGGCAAGGCCGTCCTGCTTGGACAACTCACCGCTGTTTATACTGTAAACCACACCTGCTTACAACGTAAGCGTTTGGCAAAATCAGTCGAAACTGATCCCGGGTCGGTGGGTCGATCACGACGCTCGGCCCGAGCGGCGCCGACCGAAGCGTTTCTGGAACCTGACTTGGCTCACCTCTGGTGGGTTTCGGGGTGAAGTGGTTTCTGGCTAGGT
>JAKDLH010000295.1 GCA_030452945.1 Microlunatus sp.
CTGACCGCGGTCTCCGCGTGATCACTGTGCCGATCACCGAGTTCGAGAAGCTCGAGGGTTGCGTCACCTGTCTATCGGTACGGATTCGCTCAGTTCCCTAACGACATCTGGCCGCTCGCGCCTCAAACCGCCCGTCGCGGAATGACGACCACCGGCACCGGCGAGTGCCGAATCAGCTTCGCCGCACGAGAGCCGAGGAAGACCCGCGCGACCGGACCGACGCTGGACGAGCCGATCACCAGCAGTTCGTCCACCTCCCACTCCACCCCGGAAAGCGACTCGGCCCAGCCCGGCCCGGTGGCGGTCACGGTCTCGACGTCGGAGCCGATCAGGTTCTCAGCCCGCAACGCCGCCTGGGACGCCGACGCCTGCTCAAGCCAGGAGTCGAGCACCGAGTCCTCCGCCGATAGCCCGACCGGCGGCGGGTACATGCTGCTGCCACGAACGCCGAAGCTGGCGATTCGGGCACGGGCGTCGAGCCGAGCGGCGAAGTCGACCGACCACTCGACCACCCGCGGCGCGATCACACTGTCGGAGTAGGCGCAGGTGACCCGGCAGAAGCCGTCCGCCGCGGTGGATCGGAAGCCTCGAGGACTCAGCGCCACCGGCACCGGTGCGGAGTGCAACAGCTTGTCGGTGGTCGTACCGAGCACGATCCGGCCGATCGCACCGTCGGTCGACGACCCCAAAACCAGCATGCTGGCCCCGCACTCCTCCACCGCCGCCAGCAAGGCGGCGCTCACCGAGCGGCCGGTGACAACCCGGTATTCGGTCTCCACGCTCACCGTGGTGGCGGTGAGATACTTCCGGGCCTGGGCTTCGGCTTGCTCGCCCAGTTGCCGGGCGAAGGCGGCGTACTCGGCGTCCACCTTGGCCAGCGACGGGGTGGACCATTGCCGGGGGACTACGGTGACCACCAGCAGCGACTCTCCCAACCCGTGCGCCAGCTGGATGCCCAGATCGAGGGAGCCCCGGCCGCCCTTGTGCGGGATGTAGCCGACGACGACGGTCACTGGCCCTCCTCGGCGTTGTCCCTGACCTCGACGTCCTCGCCGGCCAGCATCCGGCCCAGCACCGAGTGCTTCCGCCCGTACAGCAGGTAGAAGACGAGGAACACCGCCACCCAGCAAGCGAACAGCAGCCAGGTGTACCAGTGCAGGTTGGCCAGAATGTACAAACAGGCGAGGATCGACAAAATCGGGGTGACGGGGAAGCCGGGCACCTTGAAAGCACGGGGCAGGTCCGGCTGCCGGTAGCGCAAGATCAGCACCCCGAGCGAGACCACGATGAAGGCGGTCAGGGTGCCGATGGAGACCATGTCGATCAGGTAGTCCAACGGCACGAAGGCCGCCAGGATCGCGACCACGATGGCCACGATGATCGTGTTGTTGACCGGGACCTGGGTCTGCGCACTCACCTTGGAGAAGATCTTGGGCAGCATCCCGTCCCGGCCCATCGCGAACAGGATCCGGGTCTGGCCGTACATGGTGACCAAGGTGACCGAGAAGATCGAGATCACCGCGCCGAGCGCCAGCACCGTAGCCCAGACGGTGTTACCGGTGATGATCTCCAAGATCTTGGACAGCCCGGCTTCGGTCTGGCCTTCGAAGTCGGTCCACGGCTGCGCCCCAATCGCCGAGAACGCCACCAGCAGGTAGACCGCGACGACGATGAACAGCGCACCGATCAGGGCCCGGGGCATGGTCTTCTGCGGATCCTTGACCTCGTCGCCCGCGGTCGAGACCGCGTCCAGACCAATGAAGGAGAAGAAGATGGTGCCGGCGGCGGCGGAGACACCGGCCGCTCCGAACGGGGCGAAGTCGGCGAAGTGGTCGGCATCGAAAGCGGTGAAGGCGATGACCGAAAACATCACCAGCACGGTCAGCTTGGTCACGACCATGACCGTGTTGACCTTCGCCGACTCGCTCGCGCCGCGGATCAGCAGCATCATGCACATGAAGACCAGGAGCACGGCCGGGAGATTGATGAGTCCGGTCTCCTGCCCCGGCACACCGAAGGGGGCCGCAAGGATGGCCTGCGGAAGCTCGATTCCGGTGATGTTGACCAACGCCTCGTTGACGTAGCCGCTCCACCCGACCGCGACCGCGGCGGTGGAGACCCCGTACTCCAGCAACAGGCATGCGGCCACGCCCATGGCCACGATCTCGCCGAGCGTCGCGTAGGCGTAGGAGTAGGTCGACCCCGAGACCGGCACTGAGGAGGCCATCTCCGCGTAGCAGACCGCCGCCAGACCGGCGGCGAAGCCGGCCAAAAGGAACGACACGACGACCGCGGGCCCGGCCTCGGGAACCGCCGAGGACAGCACGAAGAAGATGCCGGTGCCGACCGTGGCACCGACTCCGAACATCATCAGCTGGAAGGTGCCGATGGACCGCTTCAGTTGCGGCCCGTGCCGATCACCCACCGGCATTCGTCGGAACAGCGAGCCTGCGGGCTGCGGGGACGACGACGACTGGATGCTCATGGGTCTCCGATCACTCCAGGCGCGCCCGACGTGGCGCACTTGGTGTGCAGTCTGTCCTAAGAGTGGCCAAAGTGACAGTAGGGGTGAAGGGCAAGCCGCGACATTTCAACTGGATTCCCGAGCGGACAAATCTATGTCTCAGTCGGCTCGGCCCGGCGGATACTGGCCCCTACTCCTCGCCCTCGTGTACGTGCGCGGCGTCCTTGCGGAACGCGACCGCGACCAGCCAGATCACCACCACCACGGTGCCCCCGAACAGGATCAAGGTCCAGATCAGCGTTTCTGCGTCCATCGCTCACTCCTTCACTTGCCCAGTGTGCTTTTCGTCATGGGTGAGCCGGGTGTCCACTGGTCGATCCGGCGGGAAAACATGTTGTTCAGCGCGAGCATGACGATGGCCGCCAGTCCCCATTGGAGCACCATCGTGCCGATACTGAAGGTCTCGAACGGGCTGTACCAGGTCTGTGAGGAATCGGTGATGGACAGGTACATGAACCAGCCAAACACGATGGCGAACATCACCGGGAACATCGTGATCAACACCTTCCACCAGGTGCCGACCCGGAAGTCGCTGGTGGCGTCGAGGTCGCCGCGCGCCCGCTCGAGGCCGTAACGCATCATGGCGATCGCGACGAGTAAGCCGCTGATCAACAAGCCGACACCCCACACGTTGTCCTGGTTGGTCAGCACGTCCAGACTCAGTGCCGACGGGACGCCCCCGACGAGCACGACGAGGATGACCACGATGGTGGCTTTCCTTCGCTGGAAGCCAAGGTTGATGGCATTGCGCACCAGCAGCTCCATCATGGCGATCAGGCTGGACAGCGCGGCCAGCACGAGCACGAGGAAGAACAGTGGCGCGAAGAACCAGGTACCACCGGCGATCTGGCCGAAGAGGGCGGACAAGTAGACGAACATCAAACCTTGGTCGCCAGCACCGAGAGCTTCCTCCGCTAGCGCAGGAGTCGTCGTGGCGAAGACCATGCAGATCACCGCGATCGCCGCCAGCAACCCGGCCAGGTGGTTGAAGGCGACCACCGTGGTGGCGTTGAGCGCGTAGTCCTCCTTCTTGCGCGCGTACACCGAGTAGGTGAGATACAGGCCCCAACCGGCCCCGGTGGAGAAGGCCATCTGCACGAAGGCCCCGAGCCACATCTCACCGTCCAGGAATCCGCTCCACTCGGGCACGAACATGAAGCGCAGGCCGTCCGCCGCGCCCGGCATCGTCATGGCCCAGATCGCCAGCACCACCAGCACCACGAACAGCAACGGAATGGTCACATCAAGCACCGCCTCGAAGCCGCCCTTGAGACCGCGCATGATGATGTAGCCCACCAGGAGCGTGGCGATCGCGTGGAACGCGATGGTCTGGCCCGGATTCGTGACGAACCCTTCCCACATCTGCCGGGTTTGATCGATGCCAACGCCCTGCCGGAACTTGCCGCTGACCGCGTAGATGAAGTAGCGGATCGACCAGCCGCAGATGACTGCGTAATAGAAGGTGATGCCGATTGAAACGACGGCCATGAAGCCGCCCATCCAGGCGGCCTTGCGGCCGATGAACGCGCGAAAGGCCCCGATCGTCCCGAGCCGGCTGCGGTGTCCGAGCAGCGACTCCGCCATCAGCAGCGGGATCGCCCACACCAGGTTGGCCAGCACCACGGCGACGATGAACGTACCTCCACCGCCCAGCCCAACGTCGCGGGGGAACCGCCAGATGTTCCCGGTTCCCACCGCCATCCCGATGGCAGCAGCAATGTAGGCAAACCGGCTCGAGAACTGCTCGCTCTTTGCCTCTGGCTCTGGACCCGCCATGTTCCATCACTCCTTCGGCTAGGCACTGACTGCGCAGCTCTGCCCTGACATCAAAGTGACGCGATTCAGCCTGTCATCGCGACTGGCCAGTTTATCTGTGACTACGGTCGAATAGTCAAGGCTTC
>JAKDLH010000029.1 GCA_030452945.1 Microlunatus sp.
CCTCGGCGACGACCTCGTCGGGCGTCATGGTGAGGGCGGCACGGAGGCCCTCGTAGCCGCCGCGCCGCTCGTAGTTGTGCAGTTTCCACGCGCGTTCGTCACCCCAGTTGACGCTGAGCACCGGGGTCAGCAGGTCGGTCACGGCCCCTCCTCCGTCTCGCTGGTGCTGGGCTGTTGCGCATCGCGGTCCGATCCGGGCGCCGTCCACCCCTGCTCGGCGGCGATCCGCAACCCCAGCAGGGACTCCTCACCGGCGGTCGGACCCTCGTCGGCCCGGTTGTCAGGGAACCCGGCCAACACCCGTTCGGCCTCGCGCCAGGTGCAGACCCGAGCGCCGCGGGTGGCGGTGACCTCCTCACCGGACCGCAGCCGGTCGACCACCTCACACGCCGACTGCGGCGTCTGGTTGTCGAAGAACTCCCAGTTGACCATCATCACCGGTGCGAAGTCGCACGCCGCATTGCATTCGACGTGTTCCAAGGTGATCTTGCCGTCCTCGGTGGTCTCGTCGTTGCCGATTCCCAGATGCTCTTGGAGTGTGGCGTACACCTCGTCGCCGCCCATCACCGCACAGAGGGCGTTGGTGCAGACCCCCACGTGGTACTCACCGATCGGACGCCGCTTGTACATGGTGTAGAACGTGGCCACCCCGCTCACCTCGGCCGCGGTCAGACCGAGAATTTCCGCGCACACCTCGATACCGTGCGGAGTCACCCGTCCCTCCACGCTCTGCACCAGATGCAGCATCGGCAGCAGCGCCGACCGCGACTGCGGATAGCGAGCCGCGATCAGCTCCAGTTCCGCCATGGTGGTGTCGTCGATCGCGGTCGAGGTGACCGAGTGATCCAGGCTGGCCTCGTCGAAGTGGGTGGTGAAGTAACTCTGCTTCGCCTCGCCGGGACCAGTCAACGGGCCATACTTCTGTTCACGCGCGATGTCGCCGCCGGCGTGACCGTTGCTCGGCGGATTCGGCTCGGTCAAGCTCATCGGTCCACGCCTCCCAGCACCGGATCCAAGCTCGCTACCGCGACGACGACATCCGAGACCATCGCCCCCTCACACAACGCCGGCATCGCCTGCAGGTTGACGAAACTCGGGTCTCGGAAGTGGGCTCGGTACGGGCGGGTGCCGCCGTCGGAGACCACGTGGGCGCCGATCTCGCCGCGCGGGCTCTCGATCGGCACGTACGCCTGACCGGGCGGGACCCGGAAGCCCTCGGTGACCAGCTTGAAGTGGTGGATCAGCGCCTCCATCGACTCACCCATGATGTGCTTGATGTGCTCGTTGGAGTTGCCGATCCCGTCGCTGCCAACGGACAGCTGAGCCGGCCAGGCGATCTTGCCGTCGGCGACCATGATCGGGTCACCCTCCATCTTCTCCAGCCGCTGCACGCACTGCTCGATGATGCGCAGGCTCTCGTACATCTCCTCCAACCGGATCCGGAATCGGCCGTACGCGTCGAAAGTATCCCAGGTGGGCACCTCGAAGTCGTAGGTCTCGTAGCCGCAGTAGGGCTGTTTCTTGCGCAGGTCCCAGTCGTAGCCGGTGGCCCGCAACGGCGGTCCGGTGACGCCCAGCGCCAGACAGGTGGCCAGGTCGAGATAGCCGATCCCCTTCAGTCGGCCGACGAAGATGGGGTTCTCGTTGCACAAGTCCGCGTACTCCGGCAGATGCTTCTTCATCCAGGCCACCAGATCGCGCACCTTGTCCAACGCGTTGGGCGGCAGGTCCTGAGCCACCCCACCGGGCCGGATGTAGGCGTGGTTCATCCGCAGCCCGGTGATCAGCTCGAAGACGTCCAGCACCACCTCCCGCTCCCGGAATCCGATGGTCATCACCGTCAGCGCCCCGATCTCCATCCCCCCGGTGGCGATGGCGACCAGGTGTGAGGAGATCCGGTTGAGCTCCAGCATCAGCACCCGGATGACGCTGGCCTTCTCCGGGATCTGATCGGTGATGTCCAGCAGCCGCTCCACACCGAGGCAGTACGTCGCCTCCTGCGACAGCGGCGACAGGTAGTCCATCCGGGTGCAGAAGGTCACGCCTTGGGTCCAGGTGCGGAACTCCATGTTCTTCTCGATCCCGGTGTGCAAGTAGCCGACGCCGAGCCGGGCCTCAGTCACCGTCTCGCCGTCCAACTCCAGCATCAATCGCAGCACGCCGTGGGTCGACGGATGCTGCGGGCCCATGTTGACCACGATCCGCTCGTCGTCGCGTTCGACCTGCTCGGCGACGAGGGAGTCCCAGTCACCACCGGTGACGGTGTAGACGTGGCCCTCGGCCTGTTCGCCGCCGATCCCGTACGGGTCGGTTCCCACACTCACGAGTAGCTCCTGCGTTGGTCCGGGGGCGGGATGGTGGCGCCCTTGTACTCGACTGGAATACCACCGAGTGGGTAGTCCTTGCGCTGCGGGTGACCCGGCCAATCATCTGGCATCAAGATGCGGGTGAGCGCCGGGTGACCGTCGAAGACGATACCGAAGAAGTCGTAGGTTTCGCGTTCATGCCAGTCCGCGGTTGGATACGTGGCCACCACCGACGGGATGTGCGGATCGCTGTCGGGACAGCTGACCTCGAGCCGAATCCGACGGTTGTAGGTCATCGACAGCAACTCATAGACCACGTGCAGCTCGGCCCCGGCGTCGGCCGGGTAATGCACCCCGGAAATGCTGCTGCAGAACTCGAACCGCAGGTGCGCGTCGTCGCGGAGTTGCGACGCCAGGGTGGCCAGGTGCTCGCGAGCGACGTGGAAGGTGATCTCGCCGCGGTGCACGACGACCTTGGTGATCACATCGGAGTACGACGGCACCAGCTCGTTGATGCGGTCGTTGACCTGATCCCACCAGCCGCCGTACGGCGGCAGGGAACCGGCCGGGAACTCGATGATCTTGACCAGACCGCCGTAGCCGGACGTGTCGCCGGTGCCGTGCACCCCGAACATGCCCTGTCGGGTCGCGATCACCTCCGAAACGGCCTCGGACCGCTCGATCGCACCCTCCTGGGCGACCTCGGCCGCCTGGCTGTCGTCGGTCGCGACATCCGAGGGGGCCCCGGCGGCCGACTCGACCCGAGTTCCCGCGTCCGGCTCGGCTTCTCCCTCCGGCAGCGCGCCTTTCACCGGCGCTTTCGCGTCGGACTCGTCCTGCGGACCGGGCGGATTCGTCGCCTTGTCGGCGTTGGGTCCGGTGTTCGACGTGGGCTCGCTCACCGCAGCAACCCCTTCAACTCGTGAGCGGCCGGAGCCTCCAGCTGATGGGCCTCAGCGGCCTCGTCGGCGGCAACCTCGTTCAAGCCGATGGGTCGGGACGCGACTTTCTCCCGCAGCTTGAACATGGCGTCGATCAGCATGTCGGGCCGCGGCGGACAGCCCGGAAGATACATGTCCACCGGCACCACGTGATCGACTCCCTGCACGATCGCGTAGTTGTTGAACATGCCGCCGGTGCTGGCGCAGACGCCCATCGCCAGCACCCACTTCGGGTTCGGCATCTGGTCGTAGATCTGCCGCAGCACGGGGGCCATCTTCTGGCTGACCCGTCCGGCGACGATCATCAGGTCGGCCTGCCGCGGCGAGGGACGGAACACCTCCTGACCCCAGCGACCCGAGTCGTAGCGCGGCGCGCCGTACGTCATCATCTCGATCGCACAGCAGGCCAGACCGAACGTGGCTGGCCAGAACGAAGCACTGCGCATGTAGCCGAACAGGCCTTCCAGCGTGGTCAGCAGCACCCCGGTCGGGAGTTTCTCCTCAACACCCATGATTACAAACCTCTCTGTTTCGCGTCCTCGACACCGCTTCGCCTCACCCGGCTCAGTCCCACTCGAGCCCGCCGCGCCGAAGCACGTAGAGGTAGGCCAAGAAGACAGTCACCACGAAGAGGACCATCTCGACCAGGGCAAACGTCCCCATCAGGTCGAAGGAGACCGCCCACGGATAGAGGAACACGATCTCGATGTCGAAGATGATGAACAACATGGCGGTGATGTAGTACTTGATCGGGAAGCGGCCACCGCCCAATGGCTGCGGGGTCGGCTGGATGCCGCACTCGTAGGAGTCGTACTTGGCTCGGTTGTAGCGACCGGGGCCGACCAGCATCGACGTGAGGACGGTCAGGCCGACGAACGCCGCCGCCAGCGCCAGCATGAACACGATGCCGAGGTAGGGGCTCACCACACCACTCCTGTCCTATTGATCATGTATCCGGATCCGATCCGATTATGCTGCCGGAGCGATCCGACAGAGTGCGTTGATGATCTTGTCCATAGCGTCCCCGTCTCGACTGTCGTGCAGGTTGGCCAGTAGCTTCAAGGTGAAGCGCATCAAGGTCTTGCGGGGCAGCCCGTACTTGGTGCAGATGCTCATCACCTTCGGATTGCCGATCAGCTTCACGAAGACATTGCCGAGGGTGTAGTAGCCGCCGAGCTCGGCCTTCAGTTGCGTGGGGTAGCGCAGCAGCGCGCGCTCAGCGCTAGCGGTCCCGACGCCGCGGTAGTGCGCCTCGGCGATCGCCTCGGCAGCCAGCTCAGCCGACTCGAGACCGTAGGCGATCCCTTCCCCGTTGAACGGGTTGACCATGCCACCGGCGTCGCCCACCAGCAGCAGACCGTTGGTGTAGTGCGGAGTGCGGTTGAACCCCATCGGCAGGGCCGCACCCCGGATGTCGGTGGTCATGTTCTCGTCGCGGAAGCCCCACTCCGGCGGGGTGTTGTCCAGCCAACGCTTGAGCAGGTCCTTGTAGTCGGTGCGACCGAACGCCGACGAGGTGTTCAACACCCCGAGTCCGACGTTGCAGGTGCCGTCGCCCATCCCGAAGATCCAGCCGTAACCGGGCAACAGGTCACTCTGGCCGGGTTTGCCGGCCCACAGTTCCAGCCACGACTCCAGGTGGTCGTCGAGGTGACGCGGGCTGCGGTAGTAGGTGCGGACGGCCACTCCCATTGGACGGTCATCGCGACGGTTGAGGCCCATGGCCAGGCTGAGTCGGGTGGAGTTGCCGTCGGCCGCCACCACCAGCGGCGCGGTGAACGTCCGCCCGTCCCGGCTCCGCACCCCGACGATGCGGCCGCTGCGCTGATCGAGGATCGGCGCGGTGATGTTGGTCATCTCGTACAGCTTGGCGCCGGAGGCGGTCGCGTTCCGGGCCAGCAGGTCGTCGAAATCAGCGCGGGGACGGACCAGGCCGTAGGACGGGAAATCGGCCAACTCGGGCCAGGGCAGCTCAAATGGGGTTGTCGATCCGCCGTAGATGCGTAAACCGAAGTTCCGCAGCCAGCCAGCGCCGGGGCTGGTGTCGATGCCGAGTCGGATCAGTTGCCGGGTCGCGCGGGGGGTGAGCCCGTCCCCGCACACCTTCTCCCGGGGAAACTGCGACTTCTCCAGCAACGCGACGTCGAGTCCTCGACGCGCGAGATAGGTGGCCGTGGCCGACCCGGCGGGTCCGGCGCCCACGACGAGGACGTCCGCCTCGACTGACATCATCCCTCCTGGGCATCAGCGGCGATGGTTTCAGGGTCCGCGCTCGTGAAATCCTTCACGAACTCTGTGAACCTACCCTACGACTGCGGAGCATCGAGCCTTCGTAGGGCCGGAATCGCCTGAGCAACGCATTCCCTGCCAGACAAGAGAAGTCGGGTTGAATTACGAACGGTTCATCTTGCGGAATTCCGCCAGCTCGCTGGCCGTGTCGACGTCGTGGATGAGGTCGGTCGCCAAGGCATACCGGCGCGGCGGCGGGTCCAGAGCAGCCACCAGCCGCCGGACCGACATCCCGTCGGCAGCCTCCGGACCGGCCGCGGCCACCAAAGCCTGGGCCGCCATCCGGCGAAGCGCGAGCTGGAGCACAGAATCGTGCCCGGAGTCGTCGACGCCGACCACGGCGGAGGCACCGCTGTCCAACAGGACTGTGAGCAGTTCCGCAGCGGCCCGGCCGCCCCGTGGCGCGTCGCCGGGCAGGGTGAGGATCACTTCGGCACCGAGGCCGAGCGCCCAGCTCAGACCGACTACCAACCCGGCAGCCGGACCACCCCCGGGAGGGTCTTCGCGCAGGAACACCGCAGACCGCGGCACTGGCCGCTCCGGTCCGACCACGGCGAGCCGAGCCGAGTCGGGGAGATCGTCCAGCGCCAGCTGCAACAGTGGTCGACCATCCACCTGGGCCTCGAGCTTGTCGCTGCCGAAGCGTCGGGACGCTCCCCCGGCCAGTACGACGGCGGCCAGGATGGGAGTGGTTCGGTCTGAGTGGCGGCTCATCGGCAGACTTCAGAGTGGCTCTGGGCCAAGCCGGGAAGATCGAGGGGCATTGCGCGATCTCTCAGCCGAGCGCCTCGCGCATCGGGACGAGCTTGGCGTTGGCCTCGCTCAGCTCAGCCTCGGGATCAGACCCCGCCACCACTCCGCAGCCGGCGAACAACCGGATCAGTCGCGGGTCGGTCTCGTCGAGGAGACCGCAGCGCAGCGCGATCCCCCACTCACCGTCCCCCCCGGCGTCGATCCAGCCGACCGGGCCGGCGTAGCGCTCGCGGTCGAGGTGCTCCAACTCCGCGATCGTCGTCCGGGCGATGTCGGTGGGAGTGCCGCAGACCGCGGCGGTCGGGTGCAACGCGGCGGCCAGCCCCAGCGAGCTGCGGCCGGGGTTGGCGACCGCGGTGACGTCAGTCGCCAGATGCAGCACGTTGGGCAACTCCAGCACGTAGGGGGCGTCGGGGACGTTCATCCCGGAGCAGTACGGGGTGAGGGCGTCAGCCACCGACGCCACCGCGTACTCGTGCTCCTCCAGGTCCTTGCTGGAGCGAGCCAGCGCGGCCGCCGAGGCGAGGTCGCGGCTGTTGTCCCCGCTGCGGCGGATGGTGCCTGCCAGCACCCGGGACGTGACCAGGCCGCCCTCGCGTCGGAGCAACAGCTCGGGGGTGGCCCCGACCAGACCGTCGACGAGATAACTCCAGCAGCGCTCGTACCGCCCGGCGAGCTGGCCGAGCAGCCAACGCAGATCGAGAGGCTCGCGCGCTGTGGCCAGCAGGTCGCGGGCCAGGACGACCTTCTCCAGGTCACCGGCGGTGATCCGACGGACCGCCTTCGCCACGGCGGCCTCCCACTCCGGACCGGTGAGCCCGCCGTCGGCATAGCAGACGTCCTGCGGCGGGCGAGGGGCCGACACCACCGGCAAGGAGTCGGCGTGGACGAAGCTGGTCCCGATCTGGGTCAGCCAGGCGCGGCCGTTGCGCCGGCCGAGCACCGTCGCCGGCACCACGAGGGTCGAGCGCGCGGCGGTGGTCACGGGATCGAACACGAAACTGCCGAACGCCATGAAGCCGGCCCCAGGTGTGTGCTCCAGGTCGCTGACCGCGATCACCTGGGCAACCAGCCCGGTCCACCACTCCTCCGCGTCGTCGATGGTGGTGGGCTTGCAGCGGGCGACCTCACCCCAGCCGATCATTCCCTCGCCGTGTCGCAACCAGGCGTAGGCGTCGCTCTCCGGCAGCAACGCGGTGAGCGGGCCGGGATCTGCGATCTCGATGGTGCGCGCATGGAGCCGGGGCGGCGTCGGGTCTGACGAGATCGGCACGTCGACAGGGTAGTCCTGCGGCGATTCGCTCCAGACCAATCCGTTCTAGTCTCGGCGCCGAACCCTCGACATGGAGCAACCGAGCAGGATCGCACGCGCACTCGCCGGAGTGCTGTCGGCGCTCGCCGCGCTCGGGGTTGGACATGGGGTCGCGGCCCTGATCGGGAGACCGGCCACCTCGCCCTTGGTGGCGGTCGGCTCGGTCGCCGTGGACGCGGCCCCCACCCCGATGAAGGAACTCGCGGTCCGTACGCTCGGCACCGCAGACAAGCCCGTCCTGATCGGCGCCATCGCCGTCGTGCTCGTGGCTGTCGCCGCCGGCATCGGGCTGATCGCCTGGCGCCGGCCCCGACTGGGCCTGGCGGCGATCGGCGCGTTGGGACTGGTCGGGGGCGCGACCGCGCTGGCGCGCAGCGGCCTAGCCGACGCAGGCGCGTTGAGCGTGGTGCCGTCCTTGGTCGCCGCCGGGATCGGCGTCGCGGCCCTGGCCGTTGTCCGGCACTCCACTGCGACTCGCCCGAGGACACCGACCACCATGGGGGTGGGGTCACGGCGCCGCTTCTTGGGCGCCATGGCAGGGGTCGGTGTCCTCGCGGCGCTCGGCGCCGGGGTCGGGGAAGTGGTCGATCGCACCCGGCGCGCCGCCCGGGACCTGATCCGGCTGCCTCGGCCCCACTCGGTCGCCGCGGCCATCCCCGACGGTGTCCAGGTCCCGGGGGTCCAGCCCTTCACCACCGCTAACGGCGACTTCTACCGGGTCGACATCAGCCTGGTCACCCCTCGGGTCGACCTCGCCGACTGGACCCTGCGGATCGATGGAGCCGTGGAGCGGTCCCTCGAACTGACCTACGACGATCTGTTGGCGATGCCCCTGATCGAGCGCGACATCACCCTGGCCTGCGTCTCCAACGAAGTCGGTGGACCCTATGTCAGCTCTGCCCGCTGGCTAGGCGTGCCGTTCAGCGAGTTGATCGCCCGAGCGGGGGTCAAGACAGGGGTCGAGCAGGTGTTCAGCTATTCCTCCGATAGCGGTTACACCTGCTCGACTCCGTACGCCGCGGTCAACGACGGCCGGGACGCCATGATCGCGATCGGGATGAATGGGCAGATCCTGCCGGACGCGCACGGGTTTCCGGCCCGGATGGTGGTTCCCGGACTGTTCGGCTTCGTGTCCGCGACCAAGTGGCTGGAGCGAATCGAGTTCACCAGCTATGCGGAACGGACCGCGTACTGGACCGAGCGAGACTGGGCCACGGAGGCGCCGGTGCTCACCCAGAGCAAGATCGAGGTCCCGAAGTCGCTCGCGACCCTGGATCCGAGCAAGCCGGTGATCGCGGGGACGGCCTGGGCTCAGCACCGAGGCATCGAGAAGGTCGAGGTCCGCATCGACGACGGCGAGTGGCAAGAGGCCACCCTGGCCGACAGCGCCGGCATCGACACCTGGCGCCAGTGGTATCTGGCCTACGACGGACCGACCGGTCGCCACACCGCCCAGGTCCGCGCTACCGACGGCACCGGCCAGCTCCAGTCGCAGGACCGCACCAAGGTGTTCCCCGACGGCGCCCGAGGCTGGCACCAGATCCAGTTCAGCGTGGCGTAGTCACCTACCGCTTCCGCTGCCGCTCGGTGGCCGCAGCCGCCGCGCCCGGATTCGCCAAACTCCGCCACGGCGCAGTTCCGCACGCCACGGTCAACCATCCCCTCACCAAACTCCGCCACGGCGCAGTTCCGCACGATGATGCGGACTTCTCGAGCCGGCGTCGTGTGCTGGGGCTGACGAGCAGTGGGACTGGCTACCGCTTCCGCTGCCGCTCGGTGGCCGCAGCCGCCGCGCGCTGCTTCTTGGCCCGTTCCAGCTCCTTTTGCTGTTCGGCCTGTCGTGCCCGAAGCGACTCGGCGTCCATCGAGTTGAGCAGGATCAGGGCCGCGATGGCGCAGATGGCCAGCGACCACATCGGCGAGAACCCGAGCAGCATCGGCGCGGTGGCGATCAGACACACGTCGAAACCACGAAAGACGTTGGACATCAGCCCCGGGGGGAACGCCCCGGAGGGAGTCGAGATCATCGGGGCACTGAAGTCGGGCCCCTTGGCCTGGGTCCAGCGGATCGCCGCCAGCAGACCTGCGGCCGCGGTGGCGATCGCCATCAGTCCGGCTTCGCTTGCAGGGTGAGTCGCCGCGCCGTCGCCGAAGCCCAAGTAGGCGGGCACGGTGAGCACGGCCCAGATCGCGACCACGATCGCCGGAACGGTGACGGCGGAGATCTTCAGCTGAGCCAGCGAGAACGGCAGGCACCGGGCCAACCCGCCGGTCCGGGTCAACACCCGCAGACCGCCGAGCAGCTGGATGCTCGCACCGAACAGAGCCAGCGCGGCCACCACCGGGGTCAGGGTGCTCATGCCGAGGGCGTCGCAGGCGTACGGAACGATCAGGGTGGCCGCGAGCACGAACAGTGGCTGCGGGAAGCGCCGCAATCGCTGCCACTCCCGCCAGACCAGCGCCTGGCGACCCAAACCGTGCCCGCGACGCGGAGTCACCTGTCCGACCGCGACCGCCCGCCGCGCGACCACGATGTCGCGGGCCAACCCGAAGTCGAGGGCGAAGAACGCACCGGAGATGCCCTTGACCAGCGCCCCGCCGCTCACCAGCCGCACCCGTCGAATCCGGCCCAGCCGGAGGACGGCCAGGACCAGGCTGACGGCCAGGATGACGGCCGCAACGGCGACGACCGCTAAGCCGATCTCGGCATCGAGGTCGGCGGAGAGGCCGAGGCTGAACCAGCCGGCAGCGATCCCGATGACCGTAACCAGGGCGGCCAACCCCAGCACCCAGAACAGGTAGCCGGCGATCTGGGTCATCCGGTCCCGTTCGCCACCTTGCTGAGCGGCGGCACAGGAGACGGCCGCCATCGCCGCGAGCGCCGTACCCGAGGACCAGACAGCGATCGCCAGTACGGAACCGCCAGTGAGGGCGGTGACCGCCGCCCCGACCAAAGCTCCGACCACGAGGGCGACCACCAGCGCGGCGACCAGCCGGGGTCCGAGCAGGCGGGCCCGCCGGACCGGGGTGTCGAGCAGCCAGAAGCCCTCGGCGGCCGAAGCCAGCACCGGTCCGAACAGGCGCGATACCGCCAACGCCAACGCCACCGCCAGGGCGAACGCCGCCCAGGGCAAGACGGTACGGGCCGACAGACAGGCCTCAGATGTGCACTGGGCGACAACCCGCTGGGCGCGGAAGACGACGTTGACCAACGCGCCGCCGATCATCAAGGCCGCGATGACGGCGATGTAGGCGTCGGAGAAGGCTTCCCACAGGTTGCGGGTGGCCCGCCCGCGGCGCCAGTCGTTGATCTGCCGCTTGAGTTCGGCCGCCGAGGGGATGACCGGCTGCGCCGGCTCCTCCACACCCTCGAATCCGGCGTCGTGGTGACCGGTGTAGTCGGCGAACTCGTCGTCGCCGGCCGCACCATCCATCACGCTCACCGTGGCGCGCCCAGCGTGACGACCCGGGTCGCCACAGAATCCACCAGCGACGGCTCGTGGCTGGCGAATACGATGGCCAGACCGCTCTTGCGCTCAGTCTGCAGCCGCCCGGAGAGCCAGGACACGCCCTCGGTGTCCAGGCGTTGCTCGGGTTCGTCCATGATCAACAGCTTGCGGGGCCGGACGAACGCGGTGGCCAAGGCCAGTCGCCGCCGCTGGCCGGACGACAGCGTGCCCGGCAGCTGGCCCGATTGCGGCACGAGTTGGACCTCGTCCAAGACCTCGTCGACCATCCTGTCCGGGTTCTCCAGACCGTGCGCCCGGGCCAGCAGATCGAGGTGCTCGACGACGCTGAGGTCGGGGAAGAAGTCCAGGTCGTCGATCACGGTGGCAACGTTGCGCCGAATCTCCGGCGAAGTCTCCGACATGGGCGTACCGAGGACCTCGACGCTGCCGTCGTCCGGACGGTCGGCACCGACCAGGCAGCGCAGCAGCGTCGACTTGCCGGCGCCGTTGCGCCCGGTCAAGGCGATGGCCTCGCCGGCCCGGACCTCCAGGTTGAAACGGTCGAAGATGGTGTTCTTGCCGAAGGCGCGCTTCAGCCCGGTCACCTTGAGCACGGTGGTGCGTTTGGCCATGACCGCGATTCTGCCCCCTCGACGAAGGTTTGACCGGTCGCAACGACCGGCGCGGGGTCACCGACACGCTCCGACCAATCCATGCCGGGCCCGGTTCCGAACCCTTGGTGAGACGACCCCACCAGGTCGTCACACCTACGGAGGAGAACCACCATGTCCAGTTTGACCACACCGACCCGTCGCCGCATCCCGCGCGCCGCTCGGCTCGCCGCCATCACCGCGGCGATCGTGCTGCCGCTGGGCGCCGCCGCCTGCGGTGCCGACAACACCAGCGCCGGACCCGCCGGCGGAAGCACGTCCGCGCCGGCCAGCAGCCCGTCGATGTCGGCGCCGATGAGCCCGTCGCCGTCGACCTCGGTCATGAGCGACAAACCGTTCGGTCCCGCCTGCTCGGCCGTACCGACGTCCGGCAAGGGTTCCTTCGACGGGATGTCCAGCGAACCGGTCGCCACCGCCGCCAGCAACAACCCCGTGCTGTCGACCCTGGTCACAGCGGTCAAGAAGGCCGGATTGGTCGACACCCTGAACACCGCCGAGGACATCACCGTCTTCGCGCCGACGAACGACGCGTTCGCCGACCTGGACTCGAAGACCCTGAAGAAGGCGATGGGCGATCCCCAGGGCCTGCTGACCGACGTTCTCACCGCTCACGTGGTCTCGGGCCGGCTGGCTCCCGACCAACTGGCCGGTGAGCACCAGAGCCTGAACCCCGATCAGATGGTGACCGTGACCGGCTCGGGCGAGAACTTCGAGGTGAACGGCCAGGCGATGGTCGTCTGCGGGAACGTGCAGACCGCCAACGCGACCGTGTACATCATCGACCAGGTCCTGCTGCCGAAGTCCTGAGACAATCTCTCCATGAACAAGCCAGCCGGGCCGCACGGCCTTGGGGAGCCGTCAGACGCGGGCGTCGGGGGACGCCAGCGCCAGGCGGCTCGGCTGGCTGATCTCCTCGACCGCTCCGCCCGTGGGCAGGAGTCGGCGTTCGCTGAGTTGTACGACCTCACCTCTAGCCGGATCTACGGTGTGGTGCTGAAAGTGCTCCGCTCGCCCGACCTGTCCGCCGAGGTCACCCAAGAGGTGTACGTGGAGATTTGGCGGCAGTCCAGCCGCTACACCCCGAGTCGGGGCAGTGTGATGGCGTGGATGACGACCATCGCCCATCGTCGGGCGGTGGACAAGGTCCGGGCCGCGGTGAGCGAGACCCGGCGAGACACCGACTGGGCGCGGCTCGATCCCGATCGTCCGCACGACAAGGTGTGGGACACCTTGGAGCATCGGCTGGACGCCGAACGGGTCCGCAAGGGGATGAACTCACTGACCGAGGTCCAGCGGGAGGCGGTCCACCTGGCCTACTTCGGCGGCTACACCCACCGCGAGGTGGCCGGGCTGTTGAAGCTGCCGCTGGGGACGGTGAAGACCCGGATCCGGGATGGCCTGATCGGATTGCGGGACGCATTGGGCGTCGAGGTATGAGGGGGAGGGAGATGTCTGATCCGCACGGCGCGGTGGGCGCCTACGTCGCCGACGCCTTGGAGCAAGACGAACGCGAGGTCTTCGAGCAGCACCTGCGAATCTGCGAGAGCTGTCGCCGAGAGGTGACGGAGTTCGCCGAGACCGCGGCCGAGTTGACCTGGCTGACCGAGACCGCGCCGCCGCCCGCCCTACGGACGTCCCTGCTGGCCGAGATCGCCACAGTCCGGCCGCTTCCGCCCGAGCAGCCGGGCCAGGCCGCGGCTGATGAGATCGAGCCGACAGCCCCGACCCTAGTGACCGCGCCCAACGGCGAGGACGACTCGGATGGAAAGCCGATCGACGAGCTGGCAGCCCGACGAAAACGGCGTACGCGTCGGCTGCTGACCGGGCTGGTCGCCGCCGCGCTGGTACTGGTGGTGGGACTGGGCGGTTGGGTGTCGGTGCTGGCGTCGCAGCAACGCGGCCAGCAGGTGGCCAGTCAACAGGTGAACGATTTGCTGACCGCCCCGGATGCCAAGGTCTACCCGACGGAGCTGGACGGCGCTCCGGTGTCGTTCGTGGTCTCGAAGGATCGTGACCAGGCGCTGTTCGTCGGCCACGACGTGGCCGCACCGGAGGCCGGCAAGGTCTACCAGCTCTGGATGATCGACGGTGCACAGGTCACGCCGAATGCGACCATCGACCAGGGCGGGACCGTAACCCAGTGGTTCGACCCCGGCCCGCTGGATGGGGCGCAGCAACTGGCCGTCACGGTCGAGCCCACGGGTGGTTCGCTCACACCCAACCTGCCACCGGTGGCGGGGGTCAAACTATAAGTGGTCACGCCCGGAGGCCCTCCGTGGCAGGCTGGCACCCGTGAGCCCCTCCTCTCCGACTTGTCGGCGTCGGTGATCGCCATGACGGCCACCGATGCTGACAACCGGGCCGGAGCGGCGGGGACGCGGGCCAGTCTGGCCAAGGGCCGGGCCGAGGTTGCCGCGATGTTCGACCGAGTCGCCGATCGGTACGACCTGGCCAACGACATCCTCTCCCTCGGCCAGGACCGGGCCTGGCGTCGGCTGGTGCTCGACGCGGTCGATCCCCGAGCCGGCGAGCGGGTGCTGGACCTGGCCGCTGGGACCGGTACCTCCAGCGAGCCGTTCGCCGCAGCCGGGGCATTCGTGGTGCCGACCGACATCTCCCTGGGCATGCTGGGCGTCGGCAAGCAACGGAGCCCGAGGCTGCCCTTCGTGGCCGGAGACGGGCTCCGGCTGCCGTACGCCGACCGCAGTTTCGACGCGGTGACCATTTCGTTCGGGCTGCGGAACGTGTCCGAGACTGAGCCGGCGCTGTCGGAAATGCTGCGGGTGACCAAACCGGGTGGCCGGCTGGTGGTGTGCGAGTTCTCCACCCCGACGTGGGCGCCGTTCCGCGCCCTCTACCGCAACTACCTGATGGCCGCCATCCCGCGACTGGCGAACGTGGTGTCGTCCAACCCGGTGGCTTATGTCTATCTGGCCGAGTCCATCCTGAGCTGGCCGGATCAAGCCGGTCTGGCCGAGGTGATGATCGCGGCCGGCTGGCAGCAGGTGGGCTGGAAGAACCTGTCGGGCGGGATCGTCGCCCTGCATCGCGGAACGGCGTAGTCCAGACGAGCGCAGCGGGGAACGCGACTCCTCCCGCTACGCACCCAGCGCGGCAATCTCCCGCTCCAGCACCCGCCGCAGCCGGCGGTCGACGACGGCCTCGACGACCTCGACGCCGATGGGTGGCTCGGTGAGCACCTCGTCCAGCTCCTCGGCGGTCCCGGCTCGGCGATAGCCGGCCCCGGTCGCGGTCACCAGCGGCTCCAGGTCGACATCGTGCGGGGTGCCGAAGATCCGCTCGTACGCCCCGGACTGGGTGGGGTGGCCGTGTTCCAGCGTGGCGAAGATCGAGCCGCCGTTGTCGTTGGCCACCACGATCCGCAGGTCGGGTCGCGGCTCGTGTCGTCCGATGATCAAACCGGTCAGATCGTGCAGGAAGGTCTCGTCGCCGACCAGGGCGTGGGTGGGCCGTTCGACGACCAGGGCCACGCCGACCGCGGTGGAGACGGTCCCGTCGATTCCGGCCAGTCCCCGGTTGGCGTACACGACCGGCGGCTCGGCGCTGACCGGCGCCAGGTCGAGATCCCGGACCGGGGAGGAGGAGCCGATGACGAGGGTGTCGGCTGACCCCATCGCGGCCCACAAGCGGGCGGCGACCACCGGCCCGCTCAGATAGTCCAACCCGGTGAGCAGTTCTCGGAGCCGCTGGGTCAGGGCCAGATCGGTCTCGGCCCAGCGCCGGGTCCAGTCGTCGCCGGCCGGCGCCAGTTCGACCGCGTCGGCCACCAACCGGGCGTTGGTGCCGGGATCGAGCCACTCAGCGGTTCCGGTCACCACCACCAGTTCCACGTCCTCGCGGCCGAGCAGCCGCAACACCGGCCGGGACAGCGTGGGATGGCCAAACATCACCACCCGCTCGATCTCCTCACCGAGCCCGGTCCGCAACAGCAGCCGCCCGGTGGTCAGCGCGTTCGGGCCCCCGCGCGCGTTGCTGACCGGCTCCGCCAGCAGCGGCAGATCCGCCTGCTCGGCGAAGGCGCGGACCATCGCCCCCTCGCCCGGCGACATCGCTCCGGCCACCACCACGGTCTGCGGGCCGGCGGCCAGCGTGACCGGCTCTGCCGCGGGCCGCCGCGGTGTCACCCGCAACTCGGGCTGGATCGGCGCGCTCTCGTCCCCGGGTACTAGCGGTTCAGAAAAGGACAGGTTGACGTGTACCGGCCCCGGTTGCCCGCTCCGGATCCCGGTCGCCGCGGTCAGCACCCGGGCCAACTCGAACCGCCAAGAGCGTGGGGTTGCCGGGTTGTCATCGATCTGGGTCTCGGCTCGGACGTGCCGCGCGAACAATCCCGCTTGATCGGTGGTCTGATTGCCGCCCGCGTGACGCACCGCACGGGGCCGGTCGGCGGTCATCACCACCAGTGGTACCTGGCTGTGGCGAGCCTCCAGCACGGCGGGATGCACGTTGGCGGCGGCGGTACCGGAGGTGGTCACCACGGCCACCGGATGCTCGGACGCCTTGGCCAGGCCGAGCGCGAGAAAGCCGGCGGTGCGCTCGTCGATGCGGACATGCAGACGCAGCAGCCCGATCTTGTCGGCCTCGAACAGCTCGTACGCCAGCGGCGCGCTGCGCGAGCCCGGCGACAGCACCACTTCCTGCACCCCGGCCCCGAGCAGCTCGGTCACGACCAGCTGGGCGCAGCGCGACGCATCACCCATCGCTGCTCCCTCCCTGGCCCGCGGCCAGCCGACGCGTCTGATCCAGCCGACGCGTCTGATCCAGCCGGGCCTGCCAGTGCGCGGTCGTCGCCGGATCGGCGGCACTTTGTGCCAAGCGGGCCAGGGCAGGCTCGACAGCGCGCACCGGGAGGCGCCCCGACACCGCGATCAGTGGCTCGTCGGCCAGATCGTCGGCCAGCAACCGGACCGTGTCCAGTCCGCAGGCGTACGGCAGGTCCGGCAAAGCCGCCGCGAGGGCCACACCCGCGGCGATCCCGACGGAGGTCTCCAGCGCACTGGACACGACTACGGGGATGGCGATCCGCTCAGCGATATCCAGACAGGCGCGGACCCCACCCAGCGGCTGTACCTTGAGGACGGCGACGTCGGCCGCCTGTCGGCGGTGCACCAAGTACGGGTCGGCGGCGCGGCGAATCGACTCATCAGCGGCCACCAGGACGTCGACCCCTTGCCGCACCAGAGCCCGTCGCAGAGACGCAAGGTCGTCGACGGTCCGGCACGGCTGCTCGGCGTACTCCAGGTGGTAGGCGTTCAGCTTCGCCAGCATCGTCACCGCCTCGTCGCGACTCCAGGCGCCGTTGGCGTCGATCCGGATCCGGCCGTCCGCGCCGAGCGCCGAGCGGACGGCGGCCACCCGATCGAGGTCGTCAGCCGGGCCCTGTCCCGGCTCGGCCACCTTCACCTTCACCGTCCGGCAGTCGGCCGCCCGGACCAGGGCGGTGGCGTGGTCGGGACCGACGGCCGGCACGGTCGCGTTCACCTCGACCTCGTGGCGGATCGGCGCCGGCCAGCCCCGATCGGCCGCCTCGTCCGCGGCGCGCAGCCAGGGCAGCAGCTCCTCGCCGCCGTAGTCCGCGAACGGGCTCCACTCGCCCCAGCCGGCCGAACCGTGCCAGACCATGCCCCGCCGGGAGGTGATGCCGCGAAAGCGAGTCCGTAGGTCGATCGCGTACGTGTGCGGCACGGGGTGAGCGTACGCGGAGGTGCTCCCAGCCGGGCATGCCTGGCTCGCGGACCCAAACGGGCGGCTCAACCCGCCTGAACCGGTGTGTCGCGCACCTGAGAGCGACTGACCTCCGAGTTCGGTTCGCTCTCCGCGCGCAGCCATCATCGGGCCCGCGCGCGTACGGTGGCTGCCGTGACCGACCGGCTTCATCTCGCGACCGGCACCGCGGACGTGCTCGCCGGGCTGAGACGCAGCCTCGCCGGTGGCCCGACCGTGGCGCCGCTGCCGAGCGACACGCGCGAACGCGAGCGAACACTGGCCATGCTGCAACCCGACGTCGCCGGGCCCAGGGCGGCCGCGATCGTGGCCACCTCCGGCTCGACCGGACATCCGCGCGGGGTGGTGTTGCCCAGAACGGCCCTGCTGGCCTCCGCCGAGGCGACCCACGCCCGGCTCGACGGTCCCGGCACCTGGGTCTTGGCCCTCCCGCCGCACTACGTGGCCGGGTTGATGGTCCTGGTCCGATCCCTGGTCGCTGGTCGCGCACCGCTCGAGGTCGATAGTCGGTTGGCGGGCCTGCCCGACCTCAATTTTGCCGGGAGTGGTCCGCACTACGTGTCCCTGGTGCCCCTCCAACTGGCGCGCGCGCTGACCGACTCGCCTCGCACCGCCGCCCTGCGGCGGGTGACCGCGGTGCTGCTCGGTGGTGCGGCCGCCGATCCCCGGCTGCTCGATCGGGCCGCCGACGCCGGCATCCGGGTGGTTACCACCTACGGGATGAGCGAGACCTGCGGTGGCTGCGTCTACGACGGCCGACCGTTGGACGGCGTCGAGGTCGCCGTCGACCACCACGGGCGGATCGCCATCGGCGGGCCGACCCTGTTCGCCGGCTACCGGCTGGATCCCGGGGCAACCGCCGAGACGCTGGTCGAGGGCCGACTGCTCACCCGCGACCGCGGGCGACTGTCTGAGAGTCGGCTCACCGTGCTCGGCCGCCTCGACGACGTGGTCATCTCGGGCGGGCTGAATGTCGATCTCGGGGCGGTCGAGCGCGGGGTTCACAGCTGGGCGGCCACGCTCGGAGTCGAGGCGGTCGTGGTCGGGCTCCCCGAGCCGATGTGGGGCACGGAGGTGGTCGCCGTTGTCGGCGACGAGGGAAATCCTACTGACGTCTCCACCTTCCCGCGGGGCGCACGCTCGGCTGGCGAAACGTGCGACGGGGTTCCCCCGGGAAGCTCACTGGCCGACCTCCGCGCCGCCCTGTCGACCGATCTGCCCGCCTACGCCCTGCCGCGTCGTCTGGTCCGTCGACGGAGTCTCCCGCAGACCCCGGGTGGCAAGGTTGACCGCCGGCGTCTGGTCGCCGAACTGAGCGCGGCACCGCAGGACGAGTCGTGAGCACCGACCTCAACCGCGGGCCAACCGCCGCCCAGTGGCTGGAGGGTGCCCGCCCGCGCACCCTCCCAGCGGCGGTCGCGCCGGTGCTGGCGGGCAGCGGCGTCGCCGGTTGGGTCGGTGCGTTCGCTCTGGTCGAGGCCCTACTCGCTCTGGTCGTGAGTCTGGCGCTGCAGGTGGGGGTGAACTACGCCAACGACTACTCCGACGGGGTACGCGGCACCGATACGGCCCGGGTCGGCCCCGTGCGGCTGGTCGGTTCGGGCGTGGCCGAGCCCCGCTCGGTCAAACTGGCGGCATTCGGGTGCTTCGGTGTGGCGGCGTTGGCCGGACTGGCCCTGGTCGCCCTGTCTCAGCTGTGGTGGCTGGTCGCGGTCGGGGCGGTCTGCATCCTGGCCGCCTGGTACTACACCGGTGGCCGGCGACCGTACGGTTACCGAGGTCTGGGCGAAGTCTTCGTCTTCGTCTTCTTCGGACTGGTGGCGGTCTCGGGCACGGTGTTGACCCAAGTGGGTGGCGTACCGTGGCTGACCTGGCCGGTCGCGGTCGGGATCGGCGCCCTGGCCTGCTCCATCCTGGTCGCCAACAATCTGCGCGATCTGGCGGGCGATCTCGCGGTCGGCAAGCGCACCCTGGCCACCCGGCTCGGCGACCCAGGCACCCGCTGGTTCTACACCGGGTTGGTCGCACTGGCCACGGTCGCAGTCGTCGCGGTGTCGGCCGCGACGACGTGGTGGGCGCTGCTCGGTCTCGCCGGCATCGTGTTGCTCGGACCAGCCGTGCGGACGGTGCTCGCGGGCGCCCAAGGGCCAGCACTGATCGCGGTGCTGAAGGCCAGCGGCACCGCCGAACTCACGTACGCGCTCGGCCTGTTCGTCGGACTGCTGCTCAGCTGAACGCCCTTGGGCGCATGTGCTGTACCACGCGGCAGATTAAGAGGCTTGTCGCTCGGGTTTGACGTTGTCGCTCGGTCTGCGGCTAGAGCGACTCCCTTAAACCCGAGCGACTTGGAG
>JAKDLH010000296.1 GCA_030452945.1 Microlunatus sp.
CCCACCGGAAAGGGGTCGGCGGGACAGCCGCTACCTCGGGGCTGCGCTGGTGCTGATCGTGGTGTTCATGGCCGTGGAGGTGGTGGTCGGGGTGATCGCCTCGTCCTTGGCGCTGATCTCCGATGCCGGTCACATGTTGACCGACGCCGCAGCGATCGGCTTGGCGCTGATCGCGGCCCGGATCGCGGCCCGTCCGGCCAAGGGCAACCTCACCTACGGCTGGAAGCGGGTGGAGATCCTTTCCGCCCAGGCCAACGGGATCACCCTGTGGCTGCTGACCGCCTGGTTCGTCTACGAGGCCGTGCGACGCTTCCTCGATCCACCCGAGGTCGCCGGTGGCCTGGTGCTGGTCACCGCGGTCGTCGGCATCGTGGTCAACGTGGCTGCCTCGTGGCTGGTCGCCCGCGCCGACCGTACCTCCCTCAACGTGGAGGGCGCTTTTCAACACATCCTCAACGACCTGTTCGCCTTCATCGCCACCGCGATCGCGGGGCTCGTGATTCTGCTGACCGGATGGGGCCGCGCCGACGCGGTGGCGGCACTGGTCGTGGCCGCGTTGATGGCCAAGGCCGGGTGGGGCCTGATTCGGGACTCGTGGCGGATCTTTCTCGAGGCCGCCCCCCGTGGCACCGAGGTCGCCGCGATCGACCGCGACCTGCACGCCGTCGAAGGAGTCGTCGACGTTCACGACCTGCACGTCTGGGAGGTCACCTCCGGATTCCCCGCCCTCTCCGCTCACATTCTCGTCGACCACAGCCATAACTGCCATGAACGCCGCGAGACCATCACCCAACTGCTCGCTGACCGCTACGACCTCCACCACACCACCCTGCAGGTCGACCACCCCTCCTCGACCACCGTGCCGACCGAGCAGCTGCGCACTCGGCCGGCCGATGCCGAGAAGCCGGCGGACGGGCATTGAGCGACCGCTCTCCCAGGGGTGAGCTCAGTCTGGGACGGTCAGCTGCTCCAGCACCGCTGAATGCAGCCGTCCGTTGGTCGCGACCGCACCCTCGCCTCGGGGACCCGGAACCGCGTTCAGGTCGGTGAATTGGCCGCCGGCCTCGGTGACCACGACCGAGCAGGCCGCCATGTCGTGCAGCGCCAGTTCGGGCTCGCAGGCGATGTCGACACCGCCCTCGGCGAGCAGCATGTAGGACCAGAAGTCCCCGTACGCTCTGGTGCGCCAGCACCGGCGCATCAGGTCGACGAACTGCTGACCGTGGCCGGCCTCGACCCAGCCGGTAAGGGCGGAGAAGCTCAGCGAGGCGTCCTCGATCGTGGCCACGTCGGAGACGCGGCACGGCGTGGCCGACATCAGCGACTTCCCGGCGTACGCGCCGCCGCCTAGGCTCGCCCACCAGCGTCGATTCAGGGCAGGGGCCGACACCACTCCGACCGCCACCTCGTCGTTGATCATCAAGGCGATCAGCGTCGCCCACACCGGCACGCCGCGGACGAAATTCTTGGTCCCGTCGATCGGATCGATGACCCAGCGTCGAGGCCCCCAGCCGGTGTCGGCCAGCTCCTCCCCGTGCACGGCGTCGCGGGGCCGAGCCCGGCTCAGGGACCGGCGCAGCGCCTCCTCGACGGCGGTGTCGGCGTCGGTGACCGGGGTGAGATCGGGCTTGGCGGTCACGTGCAGGTCGAGCGCCTTGAACCGGCTCGTGGTGATCGAGTCGGCGTCGTCGGCCAACAGATGAGCCAGCCGCAGATCGTCGGTCAGATTGCGGAACGCTGGGTCGGTGAGCTGAGCGGAGGCACTGCCACCTGCCGATGGGGCCGAGGATTCGGCCTGCTGGACCGAGGATTGGGGCGACGTGGGTCCGGACATGCTCCGTACGCTACTGGCCGGAGCCGAGCATCCGTCGGAACGACTCCAGCCGAGCGGCGGGCAGATCACCGCGTCTCACCGCCGCATCCAGCGCGCACTCGGGTTCAGCGGCTGTGTGAGTGCAGCCCCGCGGGCAGTCAGCGATGAGCGCCGCCAGGTCCTCGAAGGCCGCGACGATTCGCGCCGGGGCCACATGACTGAGACCGAACGACCGTACGCCGGGGGTGTCGATCACCCAGCCGGGGTCGCCGGGATGGCCCAGAAGCGGCGGCAGCCGCAGGGCGATCGCTGAGGTCGAGGTGTGCCGGCCTCGGCCGGTGACCTCGTTCACCGATCCGATGGCGCGCCGCGCGTCCGGAATCAAGGCGTTCACCAGAGTCGACTTTCCCACTCCGGAGTGGCCGACGAATACGCTCCGGTGGTCGGCCAGGACGACGCGTAGACCACTCAGGTCGGCGCCGGGTGCGGTCACCTGCACCGCAATGTCCAACGGACCGTACCGAGCCAAGAGGTCGTCCGGGGAAGCCAGATCGGCCTTGGTCAGACACAACAGCGGCCGGAGCCCGGCATCGTAGCCGGCGACCAGGATACGGTCGATCATCCCGGTCCGCGGTGGCGGATCGGCCAGCGCGGTCACGATCACGAGCTGGTCGGCGTTGGCCACGATCGGACGCTCGTACGGGTCGTCGTCGTCGGCGGTGCGCCGCAGCACAGTCCGGCGCTGCTCGACCGCCACGATCCGGCACAGGGTGCCCTCATCTCCGCTGATGTCACCCACCACACGGACCTCGTCACCGACGATGACCGCGCTCCGACCGAGGCGGCGAGCCTTCACGGCCACCAGTTCGCGGTCATCGACCAGCAACCGGTACCGACCCCGATCGATGGTGAGGACCACCCCGATCGCGGCGTCGGAGCAGTCCGGACGATCCTTGGTTCGCGGTCTGGTCCGACGACGAGGCCGGTCGAAAGCGTCGTGCTCGTCGATCCGCAGGCCGCGGGAGGTCACTCGCGGTCGACCGCCTGCTCGGTCTCCTCCTGCTTGATCTCTCCCTGTCCGATCTCACGAGCGGACTCGACTCGAGAGTCAGCCAGCATCTGGGTCCACAACTGAACGAATTCCGGCAGCGTCTTGTCGGTACAGGTGACATCGTCCAGCCAGATGTCCTCGATCACCAGTCCCAGCAACGCTCCGGCCTGAGCCATCCGGTGGTCGGCGTAGGTGCGCCAGGTGGCTCCACCCATCAACCGGGGATGGATCGTCAACCCGTCCCGGTGAACGTGCACCTTGGCGCCCAGGGCCTCCAGCTCGGTGGCGATGGCGGTCAACCGGTCGGTCTCGTGTCCTCGGATGTGGCCGATCCCGTGGAGGTGGCTGGTGTCCTGGGCCAGCGCGGCGAGCGCTGCCACGACAGGAGTGAGTTCGCTCGCGTCCCGCAGGTCGACCTCGACGGCGCCGATCTGGTCGGTGCCGCAGACCGTGATCGAGTCGGCGCCGTAGCTGACCTCCGCGCCGAACTGCTGCAAAATCCCCGGCAGAGCGTGGCCTGGTTGGGTGGAGACCGAGGGCCAGTGCGGCACCGTCACGTGGCCGCCGGTGATGGCCGCGGCCGCGAGGAAAGGTGCGGCGGTTGACAGGTCCGGCTCCACCGTCACGTTCAGCGGGGCGATCGGGCCAGGCCCGACCCGCCAACGGTCGACCTCGCTGTCGTCGACCTCGACACCGCGGTCGCGAAGCATCTGCACGGTCATGGCGATGTGCGGGCGGGACGGCAGATCACCGCCGGAGTGGCGCAGGTCGAGTCCCGACTCGAGTCGGGCGCCGAAGAGCAGCAGCGCGGAGACGTACTGGCTGGACGTGGAGGCGTCGATCACGACTTCACCGCCAGTCAGATCGAGTCTTCCGATCAGGGTGCAGGGCAAGCGGTCCCCGGTGACCTCCACGCCGAGGGCAGTCAGCGCCTGGAGCAGGGGTGCCATCGGGCGTGCGTAGGACTGCTCGTCCCCGTCAAAGGTGACTGCGCCATCGGCCAAAGCCGCCAGCGGCGGCAGGAAGCGCATCACGGTGCCCGCGAGCCCGCAGTCGATCGTGCCGTCGGGGCGGAAAGTCGCCGGCGGGGTGATCCGCCAGACTCCGGCGCCGTCCTCGATCTCCACCCCGAGGACCCGTAGGCCGTCGCGCATCAGGCGCGTGTCCCGGGCGTCGAGGCCGTTGGCGATGGTCGAGGGACCCGACGACAGCGCGGCCAACACCAGCGCCCGGTTGGTCTGCGATTTCGAGCCGGGCACGGTGACGGTTGCCTCGACAGGCGTCGGCATCGTCGGCGCGGGCCAGGTGTTCACCGCCTCATCCTGCCAGCAGGTGTCACCATGTGGGTATGTGCGGACGCTACGCGGTGACCACCGACCCGGCGCTGCTGGCCGAGCGGATCGGGGCGTTCGTTGAAGTTCCAGCGGTTCCGTCCGCTCCAGCGGTTCCGTCCGACTGGTCCGGTTATGCGCCGAACTACAACGTGGCCCCGACGGCGAGTGTCGCGA
>JAKDLH010000297.1 GCA_030452945.1 Microlunatus sp.
TCAGGGACGCCTCCATCATCGAGCGCGCCACCCGCCGCGATCTCGGCGGGCTGGAGGTCACCGTCAGCGCCGGCGGCACCCGGGAGCACCTGGACCCGGTTCGTTTCCTGGGCAACCGGTCGTCCGGGCTGATGGGGTGGGCCTTGGCCCGAGCCGCGGTGCTCCGAGGCGCCGACGTCCACTTGGTCGCCGCCAACGTGGCCCTGCCGGCACCACCGGGCGCCGAGGTCCACCAGGTCACCTCGACCGCTGACCTCGCGACAGCGATGACAGAGCGGGCGGCAACTTCGGATCTGGTGGTGATGGCGGCCGCGCCGGCCGACTTCACCCCGGCGACCGCGAGCCTGACGAAGATCAAGAAGGACGGCGATGGTGGGTTGCACCTGGATCTGGTCCAAACCGTCGACGTGCTTGCCTCGCTGGTGCAGGCTCGGACGGACCCGGGGCAGGTGCTGGTCGGATTCGCCGCCGAGACCCCGACGTCGCAGCGCACGTTGCTCGATCTGGGCCGGGCGAAGCTGTCTCGGAAGGGCTGTGACCTGTTGGTGCTCAACGAGGTGGGCGAGCATAAAGCCTTCGGCCGGCCCGACAACGAAATCGTGCTGCTGAGCACCGATGGTGCGGACGGACCGTATGCCGGCAGCAAGGACAACTTGGCTCACCTGATCTGGGATGCGGCGCTGCGGTCCCGAGCGCGGCAGTAGGTTGACCGGAGGCTGATCGTGGGCCGATGCGAGCCCTCTTCGGAGAAAAGAGTGACGATGGCAGGACGGCTGTTCACCTCAGAGTCGGTGACCGAAGGTCATCCGGACAAAATAGCGGACCAGATCAGCGACACCGTTCTCGACGAGCTGTTGCGTCAGGACCCGCAGAGCCGGGTGGCGGTGGAGACCTTAGTGACCACCGGACTGGTCGTGGTGGCCGGCGAGGTGACCACCGCGGCGTACGCGGAGATCCCCTCTCTGGTCCGTCGGCGGATCCTCGAGATCGGCTACGACTCCTCCACCAAGGGCTTCGACGGCGCATCTTGCGGTGTCTCCATCGCGATCGGAGCGCAGTCACCCGATATCGCCCAGGGTGTCGACGTCGCGTTCGAGTCCCGTACCGGGGAGTCCGCCGACGCTTTGGATCACCAAGGCGCGGGCGACCAGGGCCTGATGTTCGGCTACGCCTGCACCGAAACCGACGCACTGATGCCACTGCCGATCCAGCTGGCCCATCGGCTATCCGAGCAGCTGGCGGCCGCCCGCAAGGACGGTGCGATCCCGTACCTGCGCCCGGACGGCAAGACCCAGGTCACGGTCGAGTATGACGGTGACCGGGCGGTCCGGCTGGACACGGTGGTCCTGTCCACCCAGCATGCCGCCGACATCGACTTGGAGACCCTGCTCACTCCGGACATCCGCAAGCACGTGGTCGAGCCGGTGCTGGAGCGGTTCGACCTCGACGCCCGCGGCCACCGGCTGCTGGTCAACCCGACCGGCCGGTTCGAGATCGGTGGTCCGAAGGGCGACGCCGGCCTGACTGGTCGCAAGATCATTGTCGACACCTACGGCGGCATGGCGCGGCACGGCGGCGGCGCATTCTCCGGCAAGGACCCGGCCAAGGTCGACCGGTCCGCGGCGTACGCGATGCGCTGGGTGGCCAAAAACGTGGTGGCCGCCGGTCTGGCCCGGCGATGTGAGGTGCAGGTCGCCTACGCCATCGGCAAGGCCCATCCGGTCGGCTTCTACGTCGAGTGCTTCGGCACCGAGACGGTGCCGGTGGCCCAGATCCAGGATGGCGTGTTGGCCACGTTCGACCTGCGGCCGGCCGCCATCATCGCCGAACTGGACCTGAAACGTCCGATTTACGCCCAGACCGCGGCGTACGGGCACTTCGGCCGTGAACTCGCCGAACTGACCTGGGAGCGCACCGACCGTGCATCAGCGCTGGCGAACGCCGTTCGCGGCTGAACCCAGGCATGTGGACGCTGTCACTCGGAACGCTTCTGATCAGGTTGCCGAGTCGTAGCGTGGCCGAGCCCCGCCTCGAAAGAGTTCTCCATTTCCATACACGTCATATACACCGAAGGTGTACGGTACGTGTATGACTCGGGTCCGAACCAACATCGAGATCGACAGTGAGCACCTCCGAACGGTGATGGACCGGTACGGCGTACATACCAAGACTGAGGCGGTCGACCTGGCCCTGCGCCACCTGGCCGGGCAGCCGATGAGCCGGGAGGAAGCCCTGGCCATGCGCGGTGCGCACGCTATCGACCAGCCCCCGGCCGACTCTGACCCCCGGTCCAGCGAATGATCTTGGCCGACACCTCGGCCTGGGTCGAGTTCGACCGGGCCACCGGCAGCGCCGTCGATACGCGCCTGGCCCAACTGATCGCCGATGAGGAATCGCTCGCCGTCACCGAACCGGTGATCATGGAAGTATTAGCCGGCGCGCGTACCGAGTCCGGCGCCCAGGATTTGCGTCGATTGCTCTTGCGCTTCGATCTGCACGCGCTCGAACCTGCTGTCGACTTCGACGCGGCGGCGCGGATCTACCGCCGATGCCGGAAGAGCGGAGTCACTCCGCGCGGCCTGGTCGACTGCCTCATCGCCGCCGTCGCGGGCCGCCGTGGTGCGACCCTGCTCGCCTTCGACGTCGATCTCCATCGCGTCGCCGGCGTCATCGGCATCGACGTGGACTCCGCTTCGCATCCGGCTAATTGATCATCGCGGCTGACTGATCAGCGATCGGTCACGTCCGGCAGGGATCCAAGGCATCCAACCGGAAATCCTTCCGCCCGGTCACAATCTGCTCGGCCAGCAGCTGACCGGTGAGCGGACCGAGCGTCACCCCCCACATGCCGTGGCCGCCGGCCACGTACACGCCCGGGGTGCGCGTGGCCCCCACCAGCGGCAGGCCGTCGGCGGTGAGCGGTCGTGGACCCACCCAGTCGTCCGCGCGCTCGTCCCAGACGAGCCCGTCGACCAGCGGCCGGACCGACTTCATGATCGTCTGGATGGCGGCGGGGTCCGGTGGAGCATCCGGTCGGTCGAACTCCATCAGCCCGGTGACCCGAGCCCGATCTCCGGCCGGGGCGATCGCCACTCGCGCGGCCTGGACGTAGACCAGCGTTCGCAGCGGCTCGGGGGTCGGGACGGTGAAGCTGTAGCCACGACCGGCCTGCATGGCGACCTTGACCCCGTGCGGTCGGGCCAGGGCCGGGAGCCAAGCGCCGTTGGCGAGGACAACGGCGTCGGCGTCGAGGCTGACGTCCTCGGTGTGCACCGTGACCCTGTCGCGGTCGGCTTGCACGGCGGTCACCGGAGTCGCCTCCCGGATCTTTGCTCCCCGGGTACGGACGTGGTGGGTCAAGGCCTGCACGTATGCGGACGGGGTGATGTAGCGCTGATTCCGGAGCCGGATTCCGAAGGCCACGCGCTCCGAGAAATGTGGCTCGAGCTCCCGGGCCTCGGCTCCGCTGAGCAGGTCCAGGTCGACGTGCTGCCCGCTCGCGGCCACGCCTCGCAGTTCGTCCAGCAGTCCCGCCGCATGTTTGGCCTTCCCGTATCCGGCGACCAGTTCGATGGGCGTGGTCGCCGCGGCCAGACCGCTGGCCTGCTGCGCGTCGTAGGCGTCGAAGATGCCGGCGTTCAGCAGTCTGAACACCGACATGGACTGCTGCCACCGGAGGTTGGTGCAGTGCCGGGCCATAGCGGCGAGGAATCGCACCCGCGCGGCATCGGCGCGCATTAGGGGGAGGCTGACCGGCGAGTTCGGATCGAGTACCGCTCGGAATCCGTACCGCAGGATGGCCGGTTCAGGCAGCGGGACGGTGAGCGGCGGCGTGAGATAGCCAGCGTTTCCCCAGGAGGCGCCCGCGCCGGGATGATGGCGCTCCACCACCTCGACTTCGACTCCGTGCTCCTGCAGCGACCAGGCGCAGGACAGACCGACGATCCCCGCACCTACGACCACGACCCGTTCCGGCCGTCTGCGTGCGGTCGCGACCTCGCTCATCGAAACGAACTCCCTCTGTTGGTGACCGCCCACGATACTTCGGCGATCCTGCCCAGCGCAGCTTAGCCCGAGCCGCCGCATGAACAGCCGAGTTGACCAGCACAAGGCTGACGGTCAGGGGGCCAACACCACGGCGACCGGAGCTGTCAGTGGTGAGGCAGTCTCAGTCACCGCGGGAAGTCCGAACCAGCTTTCGAGGAGGTTATCGAACTCGGCGGCATCCTCCGTCGATGCCCGTCCAACCGACATGGCCGTCTGGGCGGACCAACACGGCGCTAGGTGCGGCCTGCTCGGCCGCCTCTTTGCTCGGAAAGTAATGGTCGAATGTGCGGGCCGACACGTCAGCAGCTGCCGCGA
>JAKDLH010000298.1 GCA_030452945.1 Microlunatus sp.
TACGACTGTCTCTATCGTCATCGTCGCAGCCGGACGATCGAGTGGGTGGTTCGCGGCGCGATGGCTCACTCTCCAGCGCGGCCAAGACTCCGACGAAGTCGCCCGACGAACCGCTTCTCGTGGATACAACGACAGTCTGAGCGGTCCAGGTCCGAGCTGCATTCTCTCAGAAACGCTTGCGCGCAGGCAGGCTCAGTCCGGCGAGTGCCGCGCGGAGGTCAGAATTTACGATGAGATGCATGCGAGGTGGCCTCGGCGATGCGCAAATCTAGATGCAGCAGCTCCCACATCTACTGACTCCTGTCATCCGCCGCACCTCGGTTGCATCCAGGTAGCGGCAGGTCAATACTCTTAGCAGCTTCCGACTTGTGAGAGGCGCACGTGGCTTTCGATGTCGCACTTTCCTACGGGGAGGCCACCGGATCATCGGTGGACATCCTCGGGGCATCACAGTTCCTGTTCCGTGGCGCACCGGCCGCGAGGGTCCAGTGGTGACTTGCCTCGACGCGGACGTGATGGTGATCGGCGCCGGACTGGCCGGCAGTGCTGCGGCCTGGGCGCTGACCCGCCGCGGCGCCGAGGTGGTGGTGCTGGAAGGTCGTCGTGTCGGTCATCTCGAAGGCAGCTCCCACGGCTCGTCGCGGATCTTCCGTCGGGCCTACCTGAAACCCGAGTACGTAGAACTGACCGGCCAGGCCCAGCACCTGTGGTCCGAGCTGGCCGGCGAGCACGGTGCGCCGCTGCTTCGGCGAGTTGGCGGAATCGACCACGGGCCGGACCGCCAGATCGAACAGATCAAGGCCGCCTTCGACCAGTTCGGCGTGCCGTCGGAGATGCTGTCGGCCGCTCAAGCCGAGCAACGCTGGCCGGGCATGACGTTCGCCGGTGAGGTGCTCTTCCACGACGAAGCTGGTGTGATCAACGCCGACGAGACCGTCCGCGCCCTGCTGAACTGCGCGACCACGCGCGGAGCCCAACTGCGCGAGGACGCCGAGGTCGACTACCTGGAGCAGTTCCCGGACACAGTGGTCGCGCACACTCGAGACGGCCAGGCCCACCGCGCCCGGCGCGTAGTGGTGGCCGCCGGCGCCTGGGAGAGCGAAATCCTGCCAGTCGACATCCGTGACCGGCTGCCCGCGACCACCGTTACCCAGCAACAGGTGTTCCACTTCCCCCTCAGGCACCCCGAGGTGGCCTGGCCGGCGTTCATCCACAATGCCGGGAACGAGGTGTACGGACTCCCGTCGGGAACCGACGGCGGGAAGACGCCGGCCTTTAAGGTTGCCGAGCACGGACGCGGCACCCCGACCACGGCTCGTACTCGCGACTTTCGCGTGGACGACGCTTCCCGGCGGCGGATAACCGACTACGTCACCCGGTGGCTACCGGGTCTCTTCCCCGAGATCGTGGCCGAAACGACGTGCCTGTACACCATCACCGACGACCGTGACTTCGTGCTCGACCGGGTCGGGGGGATCGTGGTGGCTTCACCGTGCTCCGGGCACGGAGCCAAGTTCACTCCTCTGATCGGGGAACTGCTGGCCGACCTGGCCCTGACCGACAAGCCCGGCTCCGCGCGCTTCGCCCTGCATCCTCGACGGCTCGCCCGTTGACTCCGAGTCGAGCCTGTGTCGCGATTCAGCCGGCGTGGGTGTGTTGGTTCATCGGCTCTGGCACCTCAACCGCGCCCCACGTACGGCATCGTCGTGGCCATCACCGTCATGCTCAGCACGTTCGCCTCCGGCGGCAGGCTGGCCATGTGGACCACCGCCCGCGCGACCTCCGCGACGTCCATCCGGGGTTCCGGAGCGGTGCTGAAGTCGGCCTGCAGGATGCCGGACGCCATGTCCTTGGTCAGGTCCGTGGCCGCGTTGCCGACGTCGATCTGACCGCAGGCGATGCCGAACCGCCGGCCGTCCAACGCCGTCGACTTGGTCAGTCCGGTGATGGCGTGCTTGGTCGTCGTGTACGCGACCGACAACGGGCGGGGCACGTGCGCGGAGATCGAGCCGTTGTTGATGATCCGGCCACCCTGGGGATCTTGGCGCCGCATCACCCGGAACGCCTCCTTGGTGCATAGGAACGCGCCGGTCAGATTCACCTCGACCACGGCCCGCCACTCGGCGATGTCAAGCTCGTCGATCTCGGCCGAGAACGCGCCACGACCGGCGTTGTTGAACAGCAGGTCGACTCGCCCGTAGCGACTGACGGTGCGGGCGAACAGGTCGTGCACCGACGTCGGGTCGGTGACGTCGGTGACGCAGCAGTCCAGGCCCAACTCGGCGTGCTCCGCCACCAACGCGGTGAGCGGCTTGGGCCGCCGCCCCGCCACCACTACCGTCCAGCCGGCGCCCGCCAAGGCGACCGCTGAAGCCGCACCGATCCCCGATCCGCCACCCGTCACCACGGCTATCCGCTGTTTCGCCACGGCCAGAACGCTAACGGTTCAGTGCAGCTCGGAGCCCGTCAGGTCGTCGCCGTCGCCGACGGCACGCGCCCCCATGACCGACTCGCGATCTCCGGCCCCCGGCCCAGCCGGCCCGAGACCGGCTGTAGGGGTCTCGGTCTTCCGCAGGCTCTGAGCCAGCACCACCGCCACCAATCCGATGCCGGCCGCGACCGCGAAGGCGAAGTGAATCCCGGCGACCTGCGCGGTCAGGGCGGGCTGACCGGCGGCGGTGCCGGCGAGGGTGCGAACCGTCATCAGCGTGATCAGCAGCGCGACCCCGGCGGCCCCGGCCACCTGCTGCAGGGTGGACAGGATCGCACTGCCATGGGAGTACAGCTGCGGAGGCAGCGGATTCAGCGCGGTGGTGAACGCCGGGGTGAACAGGCAGGCCAGACCCATCGAGAGCACGAGGTGAACCGCCAGCAGCATCGGGATCGGTGTCTGCGCGCTTACCTGGGTCAGCGACAGCAGTGTCGCCACCAGCAGCACCGCGCCGGTGGTCGCCAAGCCCCTCGGCCCGTACCGGTCGAACAGGCGACCGACGACCGGCCCGAGCAGTCCCATCAAGAGCCCGCCCGGCAGCAGAACCAGCCCGGTCTGCAGCGTGTCAAGGCCCCGAATGTTCTGGAAGTAGATCGGCAGCAGGATGATCGCCCCGAACAGCGCCACCGCCGCGATGCAGAGCAGCGCCACCCCGCGACGGAACATCACGAGATCGAAAGCTCGCAGATCCAACAACGGCCCGCTGCTGTTGACGAGAGCGCGCTGCCGGAGCGTGAACACCACCAGGCAGATCACGCCGATCGAGAGTGAGACCGGAGCCAGCCAGGCGGACCCCTGACCGGCCTCGCCGAATCGGCTGAGCCCGAAGACGATGCCGCCGAAAGCGGGTACCGACAACAGCACCGAGACGACGTCCAGCGGCTGGTTGCCGTCGGCGTTGACGTTCACCAGTGTGCGCAGCCCGTAGCCGAGCGCGGCCAGCGCGATCGGCAGCACCAGCAAGAACATGAACCGCCACGGCAGGAACTGCAGGATCAGACCGGAGAGCGTCGGCCCGATGGCCGGGGCGACCGAGATCACGATGCTGACGTTGCCCATCACCACCCCGCGGCGACCGGCCGGGACCAGCGTCAAGATGGTGGTCATCAGCAGCGGCACCATGATCGCGGTACCGGATGCCTGCACCACCCGCGCGATTAGCAGAACCCAGAACCCGGGCGCGAGCCCGGCGAGCAGCGTGCCGGCACTGAACAGCCCGAGCGCGGCCCCGAATACCGTTCGGGTGGAGAACCGTTGCAGCAGGAAACCGGTGGTGGGGATGACGACGGCCATGGTCAGCATGAACGCCGTGGTCAGCCACTGCACCGTGTTGGCGCTGATCTGCAGCGCGACCATCAGCGGCGGCAGGGCGACGCCCATGATCGTCTCGTTGAGAATGACCACGAAGGTCGCCACGAGCAGGGTGGCGATGATCTTGCGGTCGCGGCTACGCAGCCGGGCGTCGGCGACCTCGGTCGTCATGGTCGTGTTCCTTTCTCCGTCGGTGGGGTACGGCGCTGCGTCGGCGCCGTGCTTGCCTGAGGTGGCTGCGGGCCAACTCGGGTCCATCGTCCGGGTAGCCTGGTCTGCCTTGCCGGCAGCCGTCGGAGCGACGGGTACCGGATCGACCTGACCTGCGAGGCCGCAATTACACGATGACAGAGACATGACCGATCAGCATCCCGATTTCCCCACCGGCCCCACCTCCGACCCAACGTCGCGGCGGCCCTGGCCCACGGACCGGGGCTCCGCGCCGAACACCAGCGGTCAGACAACCGGCGACGGTACGTCGGTATTCCCGCCGGTGCCGCCCGGTACCCAGGTGCCGTACGGTCCGCCGCCCG
>JAKDLH010000299.1 GCA_030452945.1 Microlunatus sp.
GCCACCTCCACCCGGGTAAACACCCAAAACGCCGGCCGGCGGCGGGGTGGGGGCCCCCGCTGTTCGCCGCCCCGAGGGCGCGCCAGCAGGTAGACAGCTTGGTCAGTCGGTCTGCCACTGTGTGAAGGGCCGGGTGAACAACACCGCGTTGGTGTAGCGGTCATCGTCGGTGACGTCGGTGCCGGTCCACTCCGGAGCGTCCCAAGGCGTGTCCTGGCTCTCCACTTCCAACTCTGCGACCACCAAACCGGCGTTGGCGTCGGCGAACTCGTCCACGACCCAGCCCGGCCACGGCTCGTCGAGTTCGTGGCGGGTCTTGCTGATCGGGTGGCCGTCGGTCACCATCGCCAGCAGCGCGGCGGCGTCGTCGACCGGGATCTCGTACTCGTACTCCGGCCGGCCAATGCCCACTCGCTTACCCTTGATGGTCAGGTACGCCCGGGCGTCGTCCACGACCCGAACCCGGATGGACATGCTGGGCTTTGCTGAGAGGTAAGCCTGCCTCAGCGAACTGCTCGAGGTGACCGCTTCCCGCCACGAGTCGCCCACGACGATCAGCTTGTGCTCGAACTCTGTGCTCACGATTGTTAGGGTACGCAACCCTGGGCTGGATTCGCTCAGCCGTGGGTATCCGGCACCGCGTCAGCGCCACCGTGGGCGGTTTCGGGGTCCTGGAGCGCGGAGCCACCCTCGGAGATCTGACCTCCTTCGGAGGCCTGACCTCCGTTCGACGTGGTCGCTGGATCCGGGAGATCGGGCTGAGTCTGGTTGCCTTTGGCGTCCAGCTGCGCGCCGCGCTCCGGCTTCGTACCCGGACCAGGACCCGGCCGCTCGGACCCGACAGCCGATCGACGATGAACTGGCGCGTCCTGGTCAACCATGATCACACCGTAGACGGTGAAAGCACGTGGTCTGGGCCTGGGGTCGTCCCGCCATCACCGGCGCCCACCGAACAACGACGACAACCAACTTCGGTTACCGGGCGTGCTCGTCCGGTCACAGGTACACCACTGCTCGTCCGGTACCCGTCGTTTCACCTGATCGATGTGATCCCCGCATCCAGCCCAGGTCGTCTTGCCACAGGTCTTGCAGGTCACGGCTCGGCACACTCGCTCCACTCTCCTTCGACTGGCAATGCCGGAAGCTCGCCTCTCAGTGCCAGACGGATTCCCAGCGATTTTTGGAAGTCTCAATCCGTACGCAGCGCATCGAGCTTCTCCTGCAAGTGTGCCCTTTCGGCGTCGTTGTGACACAAAGTGAGGGCGCGTTCGTAGCTTGCGTCCGCCAGGTCGAGCTCACCCGCTCGCTGAGCGAGCTCGGCCCGGACGGCTGCGACGCGGTGATGGGCGGGCAAGGTGGCCTCGAGTGTGGACAACATGGCGAGCCCGGCCTGGGGCCCCTCGACCATGGCAACGGCCACCGCTCGACCCAAACGCACGATTGGAGAACCAGTTCGTGCGTCGAGGTCGGCGTAATACCTCTCGATCATCGCCCAATCGGTCGCCGGCGCGGTGGCGGCGCTCGCGTGCTCGGCGGCAATGAGCGCCTGAAGTCGCAGCTCCTCGGCGTAGCCATCCTGTTGCTCGACCTCGGCGATGAGCTCCAACCCCGTTCGGATCTCGTCCTGGTGCCAGGTGGAGCGATCCTGGTCGGCGAGCGGCACGAGCCGGCCATGTCGCTGGCGGGCGTCACGTCGGGAATGCTGGAGCAACAACAGAGCAAGCATCGATCGAACCTGGGTGGCATCAGGCTCGAGGTCATGGAGCACGGCGGCGAGGCGGACCGCGTCGCCCGCGAGGTCAGCCCGCAACAGCTCAACACCCACCATCGGCGTATACCCGGCGGTGAAGGCCAGATAGATCGTCCGGCACACCTCGTCCAGACGGTTGCGCAGCTCCTCACCCAGGGGTGTGCCCAGCGGGATGCCGGCTCGTACGATCTTCCTCTTGGCTCTGGTCAAGCGCGCCGCCATCGTGGCGCGAGAGACGAGGAACAGGCGGGCCAACTGCTCGGTCGAGGTCCCGAGCACCAGGCGGAGCGCCAGCGCCGACTGGGACTCGCGGGCAAGCGCTGGGTGGCAACACAACAGAATGAGGTGCAGGCGGTCGTCGGCCAGTTCCACCGCCAAGTCCTCAGGTGGCACCCATTCCGCTCTAACGGCGAGCAGCGGCGCTTTGCGCCCGGCCACGGCTTCCGCCCTCAGGTGGTCGACGACGTACCGGTAGGCCGTGGTGAAGAGCCAACCGGACGGGTTCGCCGGCATGCCCCGGCCGGGCCAGCGCTCGCAGGCCTTGGCGAACGCTTCGCTCAGACCGTCCTCGGCCAGGTCCAGGCGGCGGGTCCGGGCGACGAGCAGTGACAGCAACCGACCCCATTCGGCCCGATAGATCTCCTCGATGATCTGTTCAGGCTCGATGAGTTGGTCAGGACATGTCGAGGACTGGCCGGATGTCGATGTCATAGGCGGGGAGAACCTTGCACAGTTCAATCACCGTATCGAGGTCGGGGGCGTCGAGGACGTAGAAGCCGCCGATCTGCTCGGCTATCTCGGCGAACGGCCCGTCGGTGATGACCATCTCGCCACCTCGGGTGCGCAGAGTGGTCGCATCCGAGCCTTCTCCCAGGGCCTCTGCACTGAGGAGTTCGACCCCTGGCCTGGTCGCGCACGCCTCGTCGAACGCGGCGTGTCTCGCCATCCCGGCCTCTTGCTCCGCCGCGGTCAGCTCCTCCCAGGGCGGCATCTCACCGGCACCGGCAAGCAGGACGAAGTACTTCATAACGGCTCCTCTGCGTCAAGACCGGCGCCTGTCGCCGATACCACCATGACGCGCGAGACGACCCCAAATCGACAGCGTCGAGAAAGATGTTCGCTGGCTGACCCCCGTTCGTCCAGCAGGCGCAGCACCAATCACCTCCTGGATCGGGACAATCGCGCGTCTGCGCCCCCGAGCACCATTCGCACCCTCTGCGCAGGGGTGCTGGTGCTGCTGGGGGGTGCGGATCAAATACCGTACGGTCTGGGCATGGGGTTCACCAGAGCGGAGCTGCGCGAGTACCAAGACGGCTCGGTGCCCGATCTGGTCGGCCCTGGACTCAAGCTCCTGTTCGTCGGGATCAACCCAGGACTGTGGACCGCTGCCACCCAGACCCACTTCGCGCACCCGGGGAACCGGTTCTATCCGGCGTTGCGTCGGGCCGGAATCATCGACCGGGAGATCAGCCGGAGTCGGGGCATGACCGACCAGGACCGCGCATACCTGGTCGCTCGCGGCATCGGCAACACCAATCTGGTCAACCGGGCCACGGTCCGGGCTGACGAGCTGGACGCGGACGAGCTGCGAGCCGGCCGCGTCCGCTTGGAGGCGTTCGTCGCCGAGCACCGGCCGGTCGTGGTGGCCATCGCCGGGATCACTGCGTACCGGACAGCTTTCGGTCGACCGAAGGCGAGCGCCGGCGAGCAGACCGATGGCATCCTGACCGCCGGCCTGTGGGTGGTGCCCAACCCCAGCGGTCTGAACGCCCACGAGAACATCGCCAGCCTGGCCGACGCGTACGCCGACGCGGCCCGAGCCGCCGGTCTGGAGCTGGGTGAGCCGCCGACTCGGTGATCGCTGGATGGGTTCATCCCCGATGACGGGGATCAGGTCCTCCGATGCCGTCAATCACTCAGTTGGCCCCGGTGGAGACCAAGACGGCGGTCATCTCCGCGATCGCGTCCTTGACGGCCTTTGCGGCCCAGTCGCCGTCTCCCAGCTTCTTGGCCCGAGCCTTCACCAGCTTCTTGTCCCCGGAGCTGACCACCTTGGTCAAGATGCCGGCGGCGTCGAGCAGGCCGACCAACGCGACCGTCCGCTCGCTCGGCGTCAGCCCGTCCACCAACGCCGAAGACAGCCGCGAACAGATCTCCCTCTCGGGCTCCGAATCCAACGCAGGGTAGCGGCGCAGTCCCAGCACCGCGCTGCGCGCCTCCCCCAGCAAGCCGCGCGCCACCATCCGGTCCAGCAGCCGCTCGCGCAGCTTGGCCGAGATCGGCTTCGACGACATCGGGCTGATCAGGTTCTTCACCTTCTGCCCGTCCTTCTGCTCCAGCCGGACCAACACCGCGTCCAGCTCCGGGTCGTCGGTCGGACTCAGGTCGAGGACAGTGATCCTCCCACGCTCTTTCCGCCCCGCCTCCGCTGGAGCAACTGAGATCCGCTCCATCAAGGCGAGTTCCACCAGCAATGCCGCTCCCAGCGCCGCGTGGGGTGTGTCCCTACCTCCGGATAGTGACCTTAAATGGGAGATTGCTCTCAGAG
>JAKDLH010000030.1 GCA_030452945.1 Microlunatus sp.
TCGCGAACATGCTGATCTTCCACAAACTCTCCGACCTGGACAACGTCGGCGACGCAGGCTCCGCCATGCGCTCCCTGGCGAACAGTCTGCTGGCCAATGCCGAGACCCGGATCGTCTACCGGCAAGAATCCGACCAGCTCGGCCCCAGCTCCATCCCGCCGAACTGGAACTGTTCGACACCAGCTCGCGGCTCACCTCAGGAGTGGCGTGATGACCCGCAAACCCCCACGCCGCACGCCGCGGCCGGAACCAGTGTCGCAGGGCCGTTGGTAGAATGAAACGAGCAAAGCCTCGCGTACGCGGGGTGTTGTGGTCCTAAACCCCGCCACTGGCGGGCAACACCCACCGTGACCCGTCGGGTCTCGTCCTACAGCCACACCGATGGCTGCTCTCACGACCAACATCCCCTCCCTGGCATCTGGGGGCGCGAGGGACGAACCGCGTGAGAGGCGAGGACCCGATGACCACCACAACAACGCCTGCTGCTGATCCTGCGGCCAGTCTGATCGACCCGCCCACCAGCACGGCAGCTGCCATCTCCTATCTGCGGGTCTCCACCCGCGAACAAGCGTCCAAGGGCGGCACGGACGAAGGCTTCTCCATTCCTGCCCAACGCGAGGCCGTGCGCCGCAAGGCCGACCAGCTCGATGCAACCATCATCGAGGAGTTCGTCGACGCCGGAGCCTCAGCGAAGTCCGCCGACCGGCCCGACCTGATGCGAATGATCCAGTACGTCAAGGCCAACAAGGTCGCCTACTGCATCGTCCACAAAGTCGACCGGCTCGCCCGCAACCGCGCCGACGACGTGACCATCCACCTTGCCCTCCAACAGGCCGGGGTCCTGTTGGTCTCGGCCACCGAGAACATCGACGAGACTCCCTCCGGCATGCTGCTGCACGGCATCATGTCCACCATCGCGGAGTTTTACTCCCGCAACCTCGCCACCGAGGTCACCAAAGGCATGACACAGAAAGCCATCGGCGGTGGCACCCTTGGCAAAGCCCCCATCGGCTACCTCAACGTCCGCGTCCGCGACGACCAGGGCCGCGAGGTCCGGACCGTCGAACTCGACCCCGAACGCGCACCTCTGATCGAGTGGGCGTTCAAGGCCTACGCCTCGGGGGACTGGACCGTCAGCCAACTTCACGACGAACTCACTTCCCGTGGCCTGATCAGTGTCCCCACTCCGAAGCGGCCACCGAAGCCGCTCGCGGTCTCCTCGGTGCATCGACTGCTGACCAACCCCTACTACAAAGGCGATGTCGTCTACCGCGGCACCCGCTACAAGGGCACCCACCCCGTGCTCGTCCCGCCTGAGGTCTGGTACCAGGTCCAGTCCGTCCTCACCGCCCACAAGAGTGCTGCCGAGGCCACCCAGGTCCATGATCACTACCTCAAAGGCACCATCCACTGCGGCCAGTGCGGGTCGCGACTGATCGTGTCCAACGCCAAGAACCGCCACGGCAACGTCTACTGCTACTTCGTGTGCTCCGGCCGGCACTCCAAGCGCACCGACTGCACGCGAGGGGCGATCCTGATCGAGGACGTCGAGAAGCTCATCGAGGACTACTACGCCCGCGTGCAGATCAGCCCCGCCCAGCGCGATGCTCTGTCCGGGATGCTCCACCATGAGTTTGACCGGCTCATGGCCGCAGAGACCGACGAACTCGAACGCCTGACCAAGCATCGCGACCGGCTCGAACACGAGCAAGACCGGCTCATGCAAGCCCACTACGCCGACGCCGTGCCGCTGCCGGTGCTCAAACGAGAACAAGACCGCATACTCGGCGAACTCGACAGCCTCAACCGGCGCATCAACGCTCACCACGGCGACTACGCTGACGCTCGTGCCCACGTTGACGACGCGTTGAACCTGCTGGCCGACTGCGCCGACATCTACCACCGGTGCGACGACGCCAACCGGCGCCTCTGCAATCAAGCCTTCTTCACCAAGGTCTACATCGACGAAGACGGCGAGCTTCGCGTCGAGAACAACCGCCCCTTCGAGATGCTCCTTGACCCCGAAGTCAACGCCAACGCCCTCAACTGGGTTGAGGACAGCGACAAGGTCCGAACCCGAGCCAACGATGCCATTGGCAAGGGTTCGAGCCTTGTGCGTGGGGTGGGCCCCGTGGGACTCGAACCCACAACCCGCGGATTAAAAGTCCGCTGCTCTGCCAGTTGAGCTAGAGGCCCCGTACGGCATCGAGCCACCGTACGGCTTTCACAGTCAACCGTACGACGGCGCGGGGTGCGAATTCGGAACCCAGTCGCGGACTGCTGCTCGACTCATCCGTCCAACCACCTCTTCGAGTGGCGAGTTTGCGGCCTTTCGCACCCTACAAAAGCGCCAGAACACACCACTCGATGCGAATCGTTCGAGCAGGCAGGCCTGAATGGCTGTGGCAGGCTGACCGCCATGGAGCCGTGGGCGATCGGGCTGGTCGTGCTCATCGTCGTAGGACTCGGAGTGCTCGTGTTCGGGGCGTTGCGGGACCGGCGGACGAACGAGCGCCGCCGACGCGAGATGCTGGCCCCACCCGAGCGCGCCATTCCCGGCTTGTCCGATGACGCGCCGACGCCGGCCTACCTGTCCGGGCTACAGGCGCGCCGACCTCCCCACAACGCGAGGTCGACTGATCTAGACGCTGCGGAGCGCCTTCGGCTCCAGGGGGAGATCGAGCAGCCGGGCACGACAACGGTCGACGTCGGGTACGCGAGCCCCGACCTGATCACCGACCGACCAACCGGCTGGGCAGTGTTGCCCCGGCCCGACGTCCTGGTCGCCGCGCACCCCGTCTCCACCGTCCGTGAGCTGCTGGGTGTGCTGGAGAATCAGGTGCCCACCGGCCGACCACTCGTGGTCGTCGCCCCCGGTATCGGACCCGAGCTGATCGACACCTTCGCGGTCAACCATCTCCAGCAGGTGATCTCAATCGTGCCGGTGATCGCGCCCACAGAGCAGATCCGCCACCGGATCGCCGCGGTCACCGGAGCGACGGAGATGCCCCATGCCGACTTGCAATCCGGCTACCTCGTGCCGGGCCTGCTCGGGTCCTGCACGACGTGGATCTCCACCCCGACACTCAGTCACCTGATCACCAGCCCGGCCTCTTCCGAGAATCTCGCCTCTTCCGACAACTCCGCCTCATCCGAGGATCCCGCCGCGTCCGCCGGATGAGTCCTCCGGTCCCGGCCGCTCGGCCAAGCTCGCGGCTTCTCACGCCGGCGATCTTCGGCACCACGTAACTGCTCACCATCCAGTTCATGCCCCCGACGTCTGTTGCGGGCGGCCATGAGGCGATCCTTGCCGACCGGCATGGTGCTGGTGCTGGTGCTGGCCACCTGACCTGACCGCCGGGGCGCTGGTCGTCCGCACCTCGGTGGTGCTGGGTCAGAACAACCATCGGCGGTAGTCGTCGCCGGTGTCGACCCAGCGCTAGTGTCGCGACATGAGCGACGTCCCACCCGAGACCGACCGCCGCTGGCCCCGTGCGGTGTACGGCGTCGGGACCGAGCCTGATCCTCGGTTCACCCTGGCCAACGAACGGACCTTCCTGGCTTGGATCCGCACCTCGTTGGGCTTCCTGGCGGCGGGTGCCGGAGTGGCCGCGGTCGCCCGGATCGCGGGGCGTATGGGTATCGAGTTCAAACTGGTGTCGCTGCTGTTGGTGCTGTGTGGACTGATCTGCACCATCAGCTCGTTCGCTCGCTGGGTCCGGGCCGAGCAGGCCATGCGTACCGGCCGGCCCCTGCCCTCCTCGCCCGCGATGCCGGTCCTCACCGGTGTCCTCGCCGCTGTCGCCCTCGTGGCCATCGTCGTGATCGGACTGATTTAGACATGACCCTTGAGCCGACCCTGCCGGCTGAGCGGACTCGGCTAGCGTGGCAGCGTACGCTTCTGGCCGGAATCGTGTGCCTGCTCGGCGTGCTTCGGCTGCTCGCCGAGGTGTCGCTGCCGCTGGTGGCCGTCATCGGCGTCGCCACGCTGCTCGCCGGAACGCTGCTGATCGCGGGTGCCATCCGTCGGGGGGTACGCGGCCGGCACTTGACCAGCGCCACCTCGATCGGCCGTCATGCAGCCATGCTCACCGGGGTCGTTTCTCTGGCCTGTGTCACCGCCCTGGCGTACGTGGTGCTCAGCTGAGCGTCCAGCGGCTCGCGCCGGGCGCGCGACCACTCAGGCGTAGCCGAGTTCGTGCAGGCGGGCGTCGCTGATGCCGAAGTGGTGGGCGATCTCGTGCACCACGGTGATGTGCACCTCCTCGACCACGTCCTCCCTCGAGTCGCAGATCGCCAGGGTGTTGAGGCGGTAGATGGAGATCTTGTCCGGCAGCACACCGCTGTAGAACTCGCCGCGTTCGGTGAGCGGGATGCCTTCGTATAAGCCCAAGAGATCCGGCTGGCCCGGCGGGGAGAAGTCCTCCACCACGATCACGCAGTTCTCGATCATGGCGGCCAGTTCCGGCGGGACGGTGTCCAGCGCCTCCGCCACCAGGTTCTCGAACTCGGCGGCATTCATCGCGATCACCGCTCCGAGGCTAGTAGCCACCACTAATCGCCGCGGCTGGCCGCTGACGCTGGCCGGCCTGGCCCACCTCTCGATGGCGCGAGAGACCACTTATTACAGCGTCGAACCTGAAAATAACAACATTGTGGTTTTTGTGATTCTTACGGCGTGTCCCCTTGCGTCTCTAACAAAAATCCTACTCACATCTTGCGGTTACGACGAGGTCACGATTAAAGTCCTGCGGTATCTGGGGTTGTTGTTGCTGACGTGACACATGACGCGGCAGTGACCATCTCCACAGTTCTGACCCGGTCTGTCCGACGAAACGGAGCCGCACAGGTGAGCACCACACGAAAGGCCGTCGCGGTCGTCTCCGCCTTGGCACTCTCCGGTCTGACGCTGGGGACCTCGGAGATCCCCGCCGTGGCCGATTCCACGATGACGGCCACGACCGGCGTCAACATCCGCTCGACCCCCAGCACCGGCGCCAAGATCGTCGGCGGCCTCTACCGCGGCCAGACCGTCACCGCGATGAGCACCGCCGGAAGCTGGACCAAGATCAGATTCCGCTCCGGTACCGGCTACGTCTCCACCCAGTACCTCAAGGGTGGTGCCGGCGTCCCGAGCCGCACGACCAGCCAGACCCGCGTCACCACGACCGCCGTGAACCTGCGCAAGGGCCCGGGGTTGTCGTACGCCAAGATCACCCTGGTCAAGAGCAACACCTCGGTCACTCTGACCGGCAAGGCCGCCCGCGGCTACTCCCAGGTGCGGGTTAAGTCCACGACTGGCTGGATCGCTTCTCAGTACCTGAAGGCCAGCTCCGGCCTACCGATGATCACCGGCAGGCGGATAGCCACGGCGGACCTGTTGATCAGGTCCACATCCGGTCGCGACTTCAAGGTGCTCGGCGAGATCGCCAAGGGTACGACGGTCTCGATCACCGGCGCCACCCAGAACGGTCGGGCCCAGATCATCTACCGCAACGCCGCGCGCTGGGTGACCGCGAAATATCTGGCCAACCCGAGCAAGGCAGGTCCGGTAGCGCCGGGACTGCCCAAGATCACCGGAACCCGCTACGCCACCACGACTTTGATCCTCCGATCGACCGCCGGCAATGACTTCAAGACCATTACCGAGGTCGCGACCGGCACCCAGTTGAGCATCACTGGCGTGGTCAAGAACGGCCGGATGCAGGTCGTCTACCACAGCGCCGCCGGTTGGGTCACCGCCAAGTACCTGTCGACCAAGCGTCCAGCCGTCCGCGGATACCCGGTCGAGCGAGGTCTCAAGCCCAACGCCGTCAAGGTGCACCGGGCGGTCCGGGCGAACTTCCCACAGATCACCTCGATCGGTGGCGTCCGCCCAGACCCCATCCCCGACCATCCGTCGGGTCGAGCGCTGGACCTGATGATCCCCAACTACAAGTCGGCCTCCGGCAAGGCGCTGGGCCAGAAGGTGGCCCTATGGGCCAAGGCGAACGCCCGTAGTCTCGGCATCGAGTACGTGATCTGGAACCAGCACATCTGGAACATCAAGCGCAACTCCGAGGGCTGGCGATACATGGCCGGCCGCGGCAGCGACTCTGCCAATCACAAGAACCACGTGCACGTGACCGTGTTCGGCTGAGTCGGCTGATCCAGGGTTGGGTTGGTCGAAAGGCCTCAAGGTCGAGGTGACCCGCCGCGGATTCTGCCCGGGCAGGCCTTCTACACGCTCACGGCCAACGGCGTGGTCCAACCGGGTCATAGCCGACCCAAGGCTGCGGTGAAGGTGAGAGCCGACGTCTTCTAGGTCCGGTCTCGTGGCCGGTGCAACCAACATCAGCGGTGTGCGGAGGCGGGCGGCGTTCGATAGAGTCTGTCCGGTTCACAGGTCCCCATCGTCTAGCGGCCTAGGACACCGCCCTTTCAAGGCGGCAGCGCGGGTTCGAATCCCGTTGGGGATACCAAATCGATCCGCGGCTGCCCCTGGTTCCACATCGACGGCGCTGGCAATACCCTGAGACAGCGGTCAAGCATTGAACCGACCTGACCCGAGGCCGGGGCTCGACCCAGTTCATCGCGTCCGACGAAAGGGACCACCATGACTAACACCGCCTCCCGGCACCAGTTCGACCTCGACGTCCGCCTGCTCCGTCGCGGTCTGGTCCTGCTCGGCGTGGGTTGCGCCGTCTGGATGGTGGGAGCAGCGGTCTCGGCGACCGCCCTCGGCAAGGCCGCCAAGAAGTGGGTCGACCAAATGGAGCAGTCGCCGTCGGAGATGGCGCAGCGTCGGATGCATCAGGTCAAGGCTGCCGCGGCCGCAGGCTCAAAGGCGTGGCGCGACGAGCACTGAGCGTGCTCTTCCTTGGTCGCCTTCGCTGACTGACCGCCCGCCGCGCTGCGGGCCGTCCGCACCGAGCGATTCGAGCCGCCGGCTCGGCTAGGCTATAGTTTCGCGGGCGCCTCGATGAGGAGTGCGCACCAGGCCCCGTAGCGCAGTTGGTTAGCGCGCCGCCCTGTCACGGCGGAGGTCGCGGGTTCGAGTCCCGTCGGGGTCGCGGAAAGCGGTGACTGCAGTCAAGTGGTCACCGCTTTGACGCCCGATCGTGCGTGCGCGAACGGACGAGGCCAGGTAGCTCAGTTGGTAGCAGCGTTCGCCTGAAAAGTGAAAGGTCGCCGGTTCGACCCCGGCCCTGGCCACCGAAGATGCGTGCTCAGCGATCTCGTGTCGTCTCGGGTCAGGTCAACGCCAGCTCGCTGGACATGATCAGTTCGCGGAAGTCGCGAACCAGCGGTGAACGGTCATCGGCGCGATAGGCCAGCGTCAGTGTCGAGCTGGCCTCGGCATGGGCCAGCGACAAGAAGCACACCCCGGACTGGCGAAGCTGGGTCACCGGCTGAGGCACCAGAGCGATGCCCATGCCGGCCTCGACGAGAGCCAGAATCGTCATGTACTGGTTCGCCTCGTGCACCACCTCTCGGTTTGGCCAGTCGTTCACCGCTGTTTCCGGCACCTGAGCCCACAGCGCATCAATCTGCGGTGCCCGACCGGGTGGCAGTCGTACGGTCGGGTGGCCCACCAGATCCTCGAGCCGCACCTCGCTCCGGGCAACCAGCGGGTCACTCTGCGTGACCGCCACGCTGACCGGCTCCGCCCTGATCACCTCGACCTGCAGCCCGTCCACCGCGGGCACGTCGCGTCCGATGCCCAGATCGAGGTCACCCGCCACGAGGGCGCGCACCTGCTCACCGCTGGTGTACTCGCTCAAGTTGATCGACACCCGTGGCCGGTGGGCGCGGTGCAGGGCCAGAGCGCGAGGCAGCACGTCGATGGCAGCGGTAGCCACGAAGCCCAGTCGAAGCTGGCCTAGCGCCCCCCGCGCCGACTCCTGTGCGCGCTCGGCGGCCAGGTCCAACAGGTCGAGAGCGCGCCGAGCTAGCGGCATGAACTGCTCACCCGCCGCGGTGAGCCGCACCTGGCGACTGGTCCGCTCGAACAGGGCGACCCCGATCTCCTGCTCGAGCGCTCTGACTTGTCGCGACAGCGACGGTTGAGAGACCAACAACTGCTCCGACGCCCGGCCGAAGTGCAGGATCTCGGCCACGGCCAGCGCGTATCGCACCGTCCTCAACTCCACGAGCCCTCCCTCACCGATACGCAGGAGGCATCAATGTTCGCACAACAGGTATTGGACAGGCATCGATTCGTCAAGGATCGTGGAACCCACTCAGAGCGTCTCGACGAGGAGCCGCTCAGATCAGGAATGAGACGTTGATGAGCACCTCTGTCAAGGATCGCCAGAGCGCCGCCACCCAACCCAGCGTCGACCGGGTCGTGATGACCGTGAGTGCGGGCATCCTGGTCGTGTTCGTGGCCACAGCGATCGCCTTTCCGTACACCGTGGACGCCTGGATCAGCGACAGCTTGAGCACCATCGCCCGATGGTTCGGCTTGTACTGGGAGGTGCTCCTGCTGGCCACCTTCGTGGTGGCCATTCTGCTCGCGTTCACCCCGTGGGCGAAGGCCCGGATGGGTGGTCTGGCTGCTCCGGAGTACAGCCGGTTCAAGTGGATTGCCATGATCATGTGCACGCTGCTGGCCGGGGGCGGAGTCTTCTGGGCCGCCGCCGAGCCGATGTATCACTTCTTGTCCACCCCACCTCACTTCGAGGGCGGCGGCGCGAATCCGACGACCGTGGCGCTGGCGCAGAGCTTCGCGCACTGGGGCTTTCTGGCCTGGGCCATCTTGGGCTCGCTCGGCGCGCTGGTGATGCTCTACGGAGCTGAGCGTGGCATGCCGCTGCGGCCCCGCACACTGCTCTATCCGCTGATGGGCAAGCGCATCCTGACCAGCTGGATCGGATCGGTGGTCGACATCGTCTGCATCATCGCGGTCGTGGCCGGCACGGTGGGTCCGATCGGCTTCCTGGGGCTGCAGGTGGCCTACGGCCTGAACAGCCTGTTCGGCATCCCGAACGTGTACGTGGTGCAGTTGGGCGTGATCGTGCTGCTGAGCGCGATCATCGTGGCTTCGGTGTTGTCCGGCCTCGACAAAGGCATCCAGATCCTGAGCCGGATCAACGTGTGGATGGCACTTGCGCTGATGGCGCTGGTGCTGATCGTCGGCTCAGCCACGTTTGTGCTGCGGTACTGGCTGTCGGGCCTGGGGACCTATGCCACCGACTTCGTTCAGATGACTCTTTACCAGGGCGACCAGAAGTGGCTCTCGACTTGGACGATCTTCTTCTTCGGCTGGTTCATGGGCTACGGACCGTTGATGGCGATCTTCATCGCCCGGATCTCCCGCGGTCGGACGGCCCGGGATCTGCTCATCTCGACCGCTGTCATCCCGCCGATCGCCACCACGTTGTGGTTCGCGGTTCTGGGTGGCACCGGCATCTGGGTCGAGCAGCAGACCCCGGGGGCCGTCTCCCAGCCCCTTTCCAGTGATGGCCTACCCGCGGCGGTGATGGCGATCGCGCAGAACCTGCCGTTGGCCGGGGTGTTGGCTGTGGGCTTCCTGCTGCTGACCATCACCTTTGTGGCCACCACCGGGGACTCGATGTCCTTCGCCGTGGCCCAAGCTTGCACCCGGACGGACAATCCGCCCTCCTGGCTGCGCGCGATGTGGGCCCTCATCATGGGTGCCGCGGCAGCGGTGCTGATCTCCATCGGCGACGGCGGCATCTCCGCCCTGCAGTCCTTCATCGTGATCACCGCGGTACCGGTCGGCTTCGTGTTGCTGCCCACCGTCGTCGCTGCCCCGATCTATGTGCGCCGCCTGGCCATCGAGCAGCGAGAACGAACTTCACCAACCAGTTTCATCACAGCGAATGACAAGGAGACATCAGTATGACCAACGCCCCGCTCGAACTGCGGCACCTGATCAACGGTGAGTGGGTGACCGGCACCGGAGACACCGCGCAATCCACCAACCCTGCCGACCCGAGTGAGGTCGTGGCGGGCTACACCAAGGCCACCACCGCCGAGCTGGACGCCGCGCTGGGTGCCGCCGAAGCAGCCCGGTCCGCTTGGGACCGGATGGGCGTGCTGGCTCGCGGCAAGATCTTGCGTACGGCGGCCGGCCTGCTGGAGGAGCGCGCCGAGCAGATCGCGGTGTTGATGACCCGCGAGGAGGGCAAGATCCTGGGCGACGCCCGCGGCGAGATCGGCGGTGCGATCGAGACGCTGTACTACCACGCGGGCGCGGCCCGGCGCCCGACCGGGGTGACCTATCCCTCGGCCAACCCAGACGAGCTCGTCCGCTCGGTCCGCCGACCGGTCGGCGTGGTCGGGGTCATCACACCGTGGAACTTCCCGCTGCAGATCCCGGCCTGGAAGATCGCCCCCGCCCTGATGTGGGGCAACACGGTGGTGTGGAAGTCGGCCAGCGACACGCCGGCGGTGGCGGTAGCGCTCGCCGAGGTGTTGGTCGAGGCCGGCGTGCCCGCCGGCGTGCTCAACCTGCTGCTCGGTCCGGGGTCCTTGGGTGCGGAGCTGGTCGCCGACTCCCGGGTCGATGCCGTCACCTTCACCGGCTCGGTGCCGGTCGGCCACCAGATCCGCCAGGCCGTGATCGGTCGGGGCGCCCGGCTGCAGATGGAACTCGGCGGGCACAACCCGGCCGTAGTCCTACCCGACGCGGACATCCCGGTCGCCGCCGCCTTCATCACCGCGGCGGCCATGGGCAGCACCGGGCAGAAGTGCACAGCCACTCGACGAGTGATCGCGGTCGGCTCGGCGTACGAGGCGCTGAAGGACGCTCTCACCGACCAGATCGCCGCCTTGCGCGTCGGTCCTGGTCTGGAGGACGGGGTGGAGATCGGCCCGTTGGTCTCGGCCCGGGCTCGCGATGAGGTGGCCGAGGCCATCGACCAGGCCGTCCGGCAGGGCGCGACCGTGCTGGCTCAGGCCAACCTGCCGCAGAACAGGGAGGGCGCCTACGTACCGCCGACCCTGCTCGAGGGCGACACCTCGCTGAGTATCGCCGAGGAGGAGGTGTTCGGTCCGGTCACCTTGTTAATGCGGGCGAACGACCTCGACTCAGCCATCGAGCTGGCCAACGCCACCGAGTTCGGCCTCACCGCCTCGGTGTTCACTCGCGACGAGGCGGCGGCGCGTCGCTGCTTGGACGAGGTGGACGCCGGGCTGATCAAGATCAACGGCCCCTCCACCGGCTCGGAGGTGCACGCTCCCTTCGGCGGGGTCAAGGACTCCTCGTTCCCAGCCCCGCGCGAACAGGGCAGCGATGCGGTGGCCGACTTCTTCTCGGTGCTCAAGACCGCCTACGTGCGGGCGATCCCCAACGAGGCCGGAGCCGGCAGGTGAGAGCCATGGAAAACCTCAGCACAGAACCGGACGCCTGGGGCTTACCAACCACGGCGGTCGCCCTCCGCCCGGCGAGCCAGGTCTGTGATCCCATCGACATGGGTACCGCCCGCGCGACGAGGCATAGCTTCTCGCGGGCGATGATCAGATACCTCGTAGCCCAACAGTGGCAGGTAACTCGCGAGCGGTTCGACTTCGACGAGGTGGGCCGAGGCGTAGCGGTCTACCGGATCGACGCCGGCCGGCGAACCTGGCGGCTGGTCGCGTTCTCCCAGGTGCTGGCCGACGGGGAGCGTCAGGATCGGGTCATCGCGGCAGCCTGGGACGTCACTCTGGCCCTGATCGAGGGAGACCTCGACCAGGAGCGGATGGCGGCCCTGCGCGACAACGTGCCGCGCCAGGAAGCTGGCCGGGCCGACCCCGACACCGTCATCTGGGGCCGCGGCAACCGTAGCACCCGGTTCTTCGACGCCGTCGTGACAGCGCTGGCCGCCGGGCGGCAGCCGGATTCGGCCATGTTCGAGGCGTCGCCGTACCTGATGCGCAGCACAGCGTTCTACAGCAACGGAAAGTTCGGGCTGGCCGACTTCGAGCGGTTCGGACCGGAGCACCCCTTTTCGGTTCCCTATCGTTCGCACTTCCTGGCCGCCTGGCTGATGCGTGAGCTGAGTCTCGACCTCGTCGAGCACTGCGCCCGGGCGATCAACCCGGGCGCCGCCGTCCTCGACCCGCGATGGCGCCGCTATCTGGGCCTCGGCAACGCCACCGGTCTTGGCGTCGTGCCCTACGTCATCAACCACCCGCAGATACTCGACGCCTGGGCCCACTTGCGCGAACTGCCGCTGGCTGAGGTCCGCGGCCGGGTCGTCGATCCCGGCGACCCCGACGTCGCCCGGGTCCGTGAGTTGTTCGACCGGGCCGTGATTTACCTCCAGCTGGGCGGCTCGACCGACATCGCACCGTTCCCGAACTGTGCCGTCGTGGCCGCTCAGGTCGCCCAGGTGCGGGAGTTGGTCGAGGAGTACGCCGCGCACGGCACCATCCACGGTGCGCGGGCACCGCGGCCGTGGGAGGTGCTGCACGCCGCGGCCGACGACATAAGTCCGGGGTGTCGCGGAGTCGTGGCCTCCATCCTGGTCGAATTGACCGGTGATCTGGACGCCGTGATCGAGGCCAGTCTGGCCCGCGACGAGCGGACTGTCCTACGGCCGTGGCAGTCCGTTGGTGAGCTGGTTGAGGCGATCGACCAGCACTACGACTGGGTCCGGCAGTTCGACTTCGACGACGCCGCGCAGCAGTCTTACTTCTGGTTCTCCTCCGAAGACAACGAGGAACCGCGGCGCGGACGCCGAGGAATCGATCCCGGCGAGCAGGTCGAACACGGTACCGATGTCGCCCGGGCGGTGGCCACGTTGCGGACCGATCTGGATGCGGCCGATCCTGCTGACTTGGTGGCCCAGTTCATGCTCAGCCACCCGTGGCATCGCGGCGCGATCTCCCGGGTGCAGTCGGTCGGGGAGCTGACGTACGGCGAGGTTCGGACCAACCTCCTGGCCGAGGACTTCTTGCCGTTAAACGTCCAGCGACTGCAACTGGCGGTGTACGGCATGGAGAACTTCGTACCGCAGTCCACCGACTGGTTGCGGGTCACCTTGTTCGTGGGCGCGCCGCGGGTCAGCGATCTGGCCGAGGGCACCGCCGACGACGACTGGATCTTCGTCTCCGCCCCCGGAGCGGCCGAACGTCTGGAGATGTCTCGATGACGGCCCCCGACGTGCACGCCGAGGCGGTCGTCGTCGACGGACTGCAGATCAACAACTGGAGCGCCGAGGTGCTCAAGGAACTGCAGGCCGGCGGCATTCACGGCGTCAACGCGACCTGCGCGGTGTGGGAGGGACCGACCGAGACCCTGCGGCTGATCGGTGACTGGTGCCAGCTGCAGGCCGCGCAGCCCGATCTGGTCCGCCTGGTCACCTCGTCTGCCGAGATCCGACAGGCCAAGCGAGACGGCCACGTGGGCGTGCTGCTCGGTTTTCAGAACACCAGTCCGTTCGCCGACGACTACCGGATGGTCGAGGTCTTCCACCGGCTCGGCGTGCGCATCGCCCAGCTGACCTACAACAACCAGAACATGGTGGGCGGAGCCTGCTATGAACCTGTCGATGCCGGGCTGACCCGGTTCGGCCGGGTGATCGTGGCCGAGATGAACCGAGTAGGCATGCTCATCGACCTGTCCCACGTCGGCAACCAGACGAGCCTGGACGCCATCGCGACCTCGGCTCAACCGGTGGCCATCACGCACTCCAATCCGACCTGGTTCGTGGACTCGCCGCGCAACAAGCCGGACGAAGTCATCCGCGCCCTGGTCGAACGGGGCGGCGTGATCGGTTGCTGCCTGTATCCCAACGTGATCGGCGGGTCGGGAACCACCCTGCCCGAGTTCTGCACGATGGTGGCGCGACTCTGCGAGCAAGTCGGGGTGCAGCACGTCGGGCTGGGCTCGGACTGCACGCGAGACTGGGGCCAGGACTACGTGGCCTACCTGCGGGATGGCCGCTGGCGGCCGACCGACCAGGCCGATCCACCGCGCTGGCCGCAGTGGCCGTCCTGGTTCACCGGCCCGGCGGACCTGCCGACAGTGACCGAAGGACTCCTGGCGGTCGGATTGAGCGAAGACGAGGTGACCGCGATCCTGGGTGGCAACTGGCTGCGCCTGTTCGACGAGGTCTTCCCCGGAACACGAAGTGGAGCATGATGAGAGCCAGTCTCAGAGACGTTCGCGAAGCGGCGTTTCGGGCGCTGAGCGCGCACGGCGCCAGTCGCGGCGAGGCCCGGGCCGCCGCAGAGATGGTCCTGGACGCGGAGGTCGTCCACGGAGTCGGTCTCGCGGCCCTCGTCGATGATCTCGAACGCGAACCGTGGAACCGAACGCCGGTCGAGATCGCTCCGGTCACCGGTCCCGGTGACGGGGGCGAGCCAGCTGCGACTGGCCGCTTCGTGCTCGGGTCAGCGAGCCTCAACCGGCTGCTTCGAGAGGGCCCGCTGGCCGTGGAACTGCTCGCCGGTGACTCCGACGTGCGCGCCGTCGGCGTGCCGTGCGCGGTGGCCGCACCCTCGCTGCTGGATGAGCTGACGCTCGAGATCGCCAGGATCAGCGGCACCGACGTCACCGTCGTGATCGGTGGGTCGCCCAGCCAGCTACGCGTGGCCACCCCCGACGGCGACGTCGGCGTCAGCACCGCCCAACTGCCCTCGGCGTTGCGCGAGCTGCTGGTCGTCCCCGGGATGCTGGCCGTGCGGGATGTGGAGCGAGCTGACCTCGCCCTGAGCTGGGTGACGAGCCGAGATCGAGTCCGGGCACGAGCCGCGGCAGCCGAGCGCGGGATGACCGTCGAGGCCGACCTCTGGCGGCGGGTGTACGACGCTTCCCGTCGATACCTCGTCCCGGGATAGTTCCGGCCGCCCCTTGTACATCCATTAGTCCTGATCGAGGTCCGGCGGTGCCGCACGCCTGAAGACAAACCCAGAACAGGTGTGTTCTGCCGACACGCCGAACACGGATGCGTGCAACCGCAGCGGCGCTGACCAGGGAACACAGTGCTATCCACCCCCCAAACGGAGAAGGAGGCACCACCCATGCGACGACGTATCCTAGCGATCGGCGCTGCCGCCGCGTTGGCTTTGACCGGGCTCGCCCTGCCCGCCCAGGCCGCCGACCAGGCCCAGCTCTCGGTTCTGCACGGCGTACCCGGCCTGACGGTCGATGTCTACGTCAACGGCGACCGCGCCCTGAACAACTTCAAGCCCGGCAGCATGGCCGGCCCGCTCAAGCTCGATCCCGGCACCTACTCGGTCGCGATCACCGCAGCCGACGCCAAGGACGACTCCGATCCGGCGATCGGTCCGGTCGACCTGAAGCTGAAGGCGGGCGGGAACTACACCGCGGTCGCTCACCTGAAGGAGAACGGCGATCCGACGGCCACGTTGTTCACCAACGACACCGCCAAGACCGATGCCGGCCAGGGTCGACTGACGGTCCGGCACGTGGCCGCGGCTCCCGCGGTCGATGTTCTCGCCGGCGGTGACCCGGTGGTGAAAGACCTGAGCAATCCCGACGAGGCGACACTCGATCTGGACGCTGGCACCGTCAACGCGTCGGTGGCCGCAGCCGGCAAGACCAAGGCTCTGATCGGTCCGGCCGACGTCACGGTCGACGAGGGTGCTCTCACCATCGTCTACGCGTGGGGCTCACTGGACGACGACAACCTGAAGCTGGCCGTTCAGACCATTTCGGGGCTGCACTCCGGCCCCGGTGGCGTCAACGGAGGCGAGGCCGGTCTGGCCTCGACCGGCGCTCTCCCGGGAGTCCTGGCCGCGCTGATGCTCGGGCTCGTGGGTGTTCTCGCCGTTCGCCGCGTGTCCCGGCCCGCCAAGGCGACATCGCGGAACTGACCGAACGACTCAAGTGAATCGCTCCCCAGCCAGCCGGTCCGACCACCCCTCGCGGGTGGTCGGGCCGCTGCTGGTGTCCGCGCTGGTGATCATCACCGCGCTCAGCCTCGGCGGCTCCGTGGTGGGCGCCGATGCGACGACCACTATTGCCCGTGCCGAGCCCGCCGGCAGTGAGCAAACACAGCCTGACGGCGGCCCGTCCGGCCTGGAGCTCCGCCCGCCGTCAGAAACCGCTCCCGCCGGCGAGGTCGACCCGTCAGCCACGCCGAGCGGCGCCGCGACCACGCTCGCCCCCAAGGAATCGGCTCCCGACCGTGCGACTCCCGGCGAACTTCCCGATGTCGCCGCCCCGACGCTGCCCGATATCCCCGTAGTCGATGCTCGCCTGCGCCGTCAGCGGCCGGACAAGGGCAACCAGCCGATCCGGATCCAGATCGACAGCGTCGACATCGACGTCGAGGTACGCCCGGCCGGGGTCGCCGAGGACGGCAGCATGGAACTGCCCGACACCGTACGCCGGGCCGGCTGGTACCGCTTCTCCTCCCCGCCCGGGGCTCGCACCGGCAGCACCGTCGTGGCGGCCCACGTGGACACCCGCAAAGAGGGACTCGGACCCTTCGCTCGACTCGCCTCGATTCGCCAGGGCAGCGCCGTCACCCTCCTCGACCGAGACGGGAAGCAGCACCGCTACCGGATCGAATCCCGCCGCTACATCGCCCGGCAAGCTCTCCCCGTCGACGAGATCTTCGAGCGCGACGGAAAGCCCCGCCTCGTCCTGCTCACCTGCGGCGGCGCGTACGATTCGGCCACCGGATACCGTGACAACGTCGTAGTTGTCGGGACACCGGACCGATGATCATGCAGCAGGAAGGGGGCGTCGTGACGGCATCCGATGAGGATCGCGACGACACCGCCCTTCGGTTCACCCGAGGCGACGAGCGCGCCCTGGAGGAGGCCTATCGGCGCTACTCCCCGCTCGTCTACACCGTGGCCCTCCGCTCGCTCGGTGACGTCACCGACGCCGAAGACGTGCTCCAGCAGGTTTTCATCGCCGCCTGGAAGGGCAGGGATCGCTACCGGCCCGAGCGGGCCCGCCTGCCCACCTGGCTGATGGGGATCGCCCGCAACAAGATCGTGGACGCCCACGCGGCCCGCGGTCGACGGCGACGCATCCAGAACGAGGTCGTGAGCAACAGCTCGGACAGAGTCAGCACCGAACCCGTCGACGTGGCCCAACAGCTGATGCTCGCCGACGAGATCGCGAAGCTCGACACGGTGCCGCAGCAGGTCCTCCGACTCGCCTTCTACGAGGACCTCACCCACACCCAGATCGCCGAACGACTCCAACTCCCGGCAGGAACAGTGAAAAGCCACATCCGTCGCAGTTTGATCAAACTCAGGAATCGGGTGGAGGTGATCTGAGCATGCACACCAATTCCGAGGTTTTGGCTCTGGTCGCGCTAGGGGAGACGGACGCGGCGAGCGCCGAGGAGCTCGACCACATCGCTCACTGCCCGATCTGTGAGCATGAGGTCACCGAGCTTGGAGATCTGGCCGACGTCGGCCGCACCATCTCCGATCACTTCACCCTGGAGGCTCCCAGCCCACAGGTGTGGGAGCGGATCCGGGCCGAGCTGGGCTTCGCCGACGACTTCTCCTCCCGGTTGCTGCCGTCGGTCGGGTCGGACGCGTCCGCTCCTGTCTCTCGCGATCTCGATGGGGGCCGGCCGCCTGAGCCCGAACGGCCCGGCTCACCGATCACGCCGGCTGCGACCGACTCCGAGTCCGACAACGTGTACCCCCTGGATCGGGTCCGCCGTCCACGCCGACGTCAAGTGTTCAGCCTCGCTCTGGCGGCCGTCCTCGCCCTGTTGGCAGGGATCGGCGGCACGCTGGCTTGGCAGCAGCTGCGGACCCCGAACGAGACGGTGATCGCCTCAGCCCCCCTCGACGCGCTGCCCGACTGGTCGGGTGCCGCCGGCGAGGTGAAGCTCGAAGAGGACCCGTCCGGACGGAAAGTTCTGGTCGTCACCATGTCCACCCCGCGGCCGGTCGACGCCATCCAGCAGGTCTGGCTGATCGACCGTCAGATCAAAGGCATGGTTCCGGTCGGCCAGCTGACCGAACCGGTCGAACGGTTCACCCTGTCCGCCGATGTGGACGTCTCCCGCTTCCCCATCGTCGATATCTCGGCGGAGCCGCCGGACGGCAACGTCGCCCACTCCGGCAACTCGATCGTCCGGGGCACCCTCGACGTGTAAGTCCTCGGAGGCCACAAGTTGCCCGTCAACGGCTACGCTCGCTCCCCGTGACCGAGCACCGATCCAGCGACCTGTTCGTCAAGAGCCGCCCGCCGGCCCCGGACGCGTACCCGTGCGAGGCGGCCGGACTGGCCTGGTTGGCGGCGGCCGGGCCGGGCGCGGCCCGCGTTGTCCAGGTCGAAGACGTCACCCCTGAGCGGCTGACCCTGCGACGACTCACCCCGACGCGCCCCACGCGGGCGGCCGCGGAGTCCTTCGGAGGTGCGTTGGCCCGGACCCACGCCGCCGGGGCCACCGCGTTCGGCCAACCCCCGGACGGCTGGACCGGTGACGGCTACATCGGCACCCAACCGCTGCGGCTGGTCCCGACCGAGCACTGGGGCACCTTCTACGCCGAACAGCGGATGCTGCCGTACGCCGACGCGGCGGTGCGGCGAGGCAATCTGAGCGCTCGGGGCCGGGGCCTGGTGGAACGAGTGGCTGAGCGACTGCGCGACGGCCAGTTCGACGACGAACGTCCACCGGCTCGGCTGCACGGAGATCTCTGGACGGGCAACGTGATCTTCACCGCCGACGGGGTGATGCTGATCGATCCCGCCGCGCACGGCGGACACGGACTGACCGATCTTGCCATGCTGCACCTGTTCGGCGCACCCGAGCTGGGCACGATCACCAGCGCGTACGCCGACACCGCCGACCTGCCCACCGGTTGGCCGGACCTGATCGGTCTGCACCAGCTGCACCCGTTGCTGGTGCACGCGGTGACCCACGGAGCCAGCTACGGCGCCGAGGCCGAGACGGTCGCCGATCGCTACGCGTAGGTTAACGATCTCGGGGTGGCCCTAGTCGCGCTTGATCGCCTTCAGCTTCGGCGGCTCGGCGACGTCACCGAGGATCACCCCGGAGCGACCGAGACCGGTGTAGCGGACCGCCAGGTTGATCAGGGTCTGGATCCGGTTGCGGCTGCCCAGCAGGAACACGACGTGCAGCGTGATCCAGCCCAGCCAGGCGAACAGTCCGGTCAGCTTGAGCCCGCTCGGCAGCTCGACCACCGCGTCGGCCCGCCCGATGGTCGCCATCGTGCCCTTGTCCCGGTACGAGAAGGGCTGGGTCGACTGCCCGAGGTGGATCCGGGTGATCTGCTCAGCGGCGTGCTTGCCGGTCTGCAGAGCCGGCTGAGCCAGTTGGGGCAGCGGGTCGTCCACGATCAGGCTGGTGTCGCCCACGGCGAAGATCCGGGGGTCGTTAGTGGTACTGAGATCGGTGTTGACCTCGATCCGGCCCGTCTTGCCGATGGGTAGACCCCAGTCCGACAGCATCGGGTAG
>JAKDLH010000300.1 GCA_030452945.1 Microlunatus sp.
CTGGATCGCCATCACCACCAACCAAGGCACCCTCCTGCTCGGCCACACCCCCTGGGCCCACCAACTCTGGCAGACCGCCCGACCGAACGAATCCGAGCCGGCACTCTCCTGACCGACCACAGATCGAACGCTGCGGGCTGATCACAATGTTGACGACGACGCCATATGAACGGCGCCGAGCCGGCTGACCAGCTCCCGATCACCAAAGCCCAAGGATCTCTTTGAGCTCCCGTCGCCGCCCGGTGTAGAACGGGATCTCCTCCCGGGTGTGGCGGCGGGCAGCCGCGGCACGCAGGGCCCGCATCAGGTCGACGATCCGATGGAGATCATCGGCCTCGAACGCCAGCATCCACTCGTAGTCGCCCAGAGCGAACGACGACACCGTGTTGGCCCGCACGTCAGGGTAGGGCCGAGCCAGCATGCCGTGCTCGGTGAGCATCGCCCGCCGCTCCTCTTCCGGCAGCAGATACCACTCGTACGAGCGCACGAACGGGTAGACGCACAGGTGATCCCCCGGGTCCTCCCCAGCCATGAACGCGGGCACGTGCCCCTTGTTGAACTCCGCCGGCCGATGCAGGGCCAGTTGCGACCACACCGGGGTCAGCGATCGCCCCAAGGCCGATCGGCGCAGCGCGTGGTAGGCCTCCTGCAGCGTCTCCGATCGCGGCGCGTGCCACCACACCATCAGATCCGCGTCGGCGCGCAGACCCGCGACGTCGTACCAACCCCGGATCACCAGATCCCCGTCGGCGGTCGCCGTCCCGACGTCGGCCAAGGCGGTCTGCGCCACTTCTTCCGGCGTCTCGGTCAGCGGCCCTTTCCGGCCGAACACCGACCACATCGTGTAGCGGATCGTGTCGTTGATGTCCCGCGCCTTCATGCCCACCCTGCTCCCTGTTGCCTCGTCGTCATTCTCTCACTGACGCCAGCCCGCGCTGCCGAGGTCCGCTGTGATCTTGTCCACTGCCATCGCGGCCGACCCCAGACAAGCGGTGACGCCGACGCCGTCGTACGCGGCTCCGCAGACCGCCAGACCCGGCCGATCCGCGAGTTCGAACCGCAGTCGAGTGACCGAATCCTGGTGTCGCACCTCGTACTGAGGCAGCCCTCCACCCCAGCGCCGCACGGCAGCCGCGACCATCCGCACCCCCGACCAGCCGGGCAGCGTTTCCAGCTCCGTCACGGTTCGCGCGATTAGCTCCTGGTCGCCGATCTGCAGCAGGTGCTCCTCCCCCAGCCGGCCCACGCTGGCCCGAAGCAGATGCACGTCTTCACCCCAGGTCGTGCTCGTCTGTTCGCGCAGCCACGCCCACTTGCTGGAGGAGTGCGTGACGGCTTTGACCGTGGGCAGCTCGGACGGCGGCACGAGCAGTCCGGAGCCGATCGGGTCGACCCCGCGGACGGCCAGCGCGATCAGGGCCGTGGACGCGTACGGGATCTCGGCCAGCCACTTCGCCGAGTCGACCAGTCCGGCCAACAGTCGTCCGGCGGGAGCGGCCGGGATGGCGAGCACCACCGCGGGAGACTCGACAATCGCCGGATCGCGGGTCGAGCCAACCGTCAACCGGTAACCGTCGGCAGAGCGCCGGACGATCTCGCGAACTGTGGCTCCGGTCTGGAACTCCACCGAGCGGAACGCCAGATCGTGCACCAAGGCGTCCACCAGCCCCACGATCCCGCTGGTCAGGCCGCCGAACACGGGACCGTCGCCTGGTCGCCGCAGCTGTGCCGCGTGCCGGCTCAACGCGCCGCCGGCCCGGGTCCGTTCGAACAGCGCGGAGTTGACAGCCTGGAAGGACAGCCGGCGAGACGGACCGGCGTAGACCCCGCCCAGTAGGGGTTCCAGCAGCCGGTCGGTGACCTCCGCGCCGAAGCGCCGGTCGACCAGCAGACCGATCGCGACGTCGGCGGCCAGCGGCGGGGCCGGCAGCGTCGGCTCCCGTCGAGCGCGGCTGAGTCCGGCCGAGCTGAGCAGATCGGCCAGCGCGTCGAGGTCGCTGGGCACCCCCATCGCCGACGGTGGCAGCTCGACGGCTCGACCCTCCACGTACACCCGGGGCTTGGCGGCGGTGGGATGCACCAGGCGGTCAGCCAACCCGAGTTCGGTGATCAAGGATTGCGCCTCGGGACGGCGCAGGAGCACCGACTCGGCTCCGACGTCGAGTCGCAGGCCGTCCAGATCGATCGAGTCGATCTTCCCGCCGCAACGCGGGGACGCCTCCAGCACCCTGACGCCCAGCCCCCGTTCGGCCAGCAGCCGCGCCGCCGCCAATCCGGAGATGCCAGCGCCGACGACCACGACGTCCACGCGCTCGGTCACGAGCTAGACGTCGGCGACGCCCTCCGGATCTCCGGGCCCTCCTCGTGCACCAGATCTACGATCCGCTGCAGCACAGCAGGATCGGTGTCCGGCGGCACGCCGTGCCCGAGGTTGAACACGTGACCGGGTGCCGCCGCTCCGGCGCGGATGATGGCGCGGGTCCGCTCGGCCACCACCGGCCACGACGCGTCGAGCAGCGCTGGGTCCAGGTTGCCCTGGACGGCGTAGCGGTGCCCGAGCCGCCGGTCCGCTTCGTTCAACGGGATCCGCCAGTCGACCCCGACGACATCGGCACCGGCTGCGCCCATCTCGACCAGCAGCTCACCTGTCCCGACGCCAAAATGGATCCTGGGCACCCCCAACCGTCCGACGGTGTCCAGCACTGCGGCCGAATGCGGCTGCACGTAGGCCCGGTAGTCGGCTGCGCTCAGGCTGCCGACCCAGGAGTCGAACAACTGCACCGCGCGGGCACCGGCTTCGACCTGGGCCACCAGGAAGCTCGCAGAGATCTGCGCCAGCCGGTCGCACAGGCGGTGCCACAAGTCCGGCCGGGAGACCATCAGTGCCTTGGTGCGGGCGTAGTTCTTGCTCGGACCGCCCTCGACCAGATAGCTGGCCAGGGTGAACGGTGCCCCCGCGAATCCGATCAGCGGGGTCTGCCCCAGCTCGGCCACCAGCAGCCGTACGGCCTCACTCACGTAGTCGATCTGCCCGGCGTCCAGGAGCGGCACCCGCTCCACCCCGACGGCGTCGCGGATGGGATCGGCGATCACCGGACCGGTGCCGGGCACGATGTCGAGATCGACCCCCGCGGCCTTCAGCGGCACCATGATGTCGGAGTAGAGGATCGCCGCGTCCACACCGTATCGGCGCACCGGCTGCAAGGTGATCTCGGTGACGAGGTCGGGACGAGCGCAGCTATCCAACATCGAGATGCCGACCCGCGCCCGTCGGTATTCCGGCAGCGACCTCCCCGCCTGACGCATGAACCAGATCGGCACCGAGTCATCGTGCTGCTGCTGCCGACAGGCGGCCAGGAAGGTGGACACGGTCCGATCCTTCCACGGGCTGATTCCACGGGCTCCGGTGTAAATCGTGTCGGCGCGTCGCACCGAAGTTGGGTCGACACCGCCGCTTAGGCTCATCGGGTGGCAGTCAACTCCGACGTGGCCGCGGCTCCGACATCGTTTCGGCGAGCCGCTCACGACTTGCTCAACGCGATCTGGCGTCCTGAGCTGATCGTGGAGGAGATTCCGGCGCCGCAGAAGATCGCCCCGTTCGCCGCCGCGGTGAGCGCTGACGTGCTGGTCGGCGGCGAGGACGTGGGCACCGGGCGTTTGGTGCTGCTGCACGATCCGGCCGGCAACGCCGCCTGGCAAGGCACCTTCCGTTGTGTGACCTTTGCCCGCGCCGACGTCGATCCGGAGATGGTCAGCGATCCGTTGCTGGCTCGGGTGGGCTGGTCCTGGCTGATCGACGCCCTGGAGACGCACGACGCGGAGTACCTGGCTCCGAGCGGCACCGTCACCTCGGTGTCCAGCGAGTCGTTTGGCGGCATGGAGGACGAGGATCCTCGCGCCGAAGTGGAGGTACGCGCGTCGTGGACCCCGGTACTGGCCGACGGCGTGGGGCTTGCGGCCCACGCGCAAGCGTGGGGTGAACTACTCTGTACGACAGCGGGACTTCCCCCGCTGCCGGCAGGGGTGGTCGCTATGCCCGCTCGGCGTCACGCGCATAAGAGCCAGAATCGAAGCCCACGAAGACGGTGACCGACAAAACTGCTGCTGTTGCGGGCGCGACAGCGGAGTTGGCGTGCGACGCCACGCTCTTGACCGCGCCGGCGGGCGGCACGCCTGAGGTCGACCAGACTCTACCCACGCTGCAGCGCACGATCTCGGATCTGGTCGGCGGCAGCGGTCCCGTCGCCGTCGACGCCGAGCGAGCCCACGGCTTCCGCTACACCCAGCCGGCCT
>JAKDLH010000301.1 GCA_030452945.1 Microlunatus sp.
TACGAGCCGCGAGGGTTCGAGAGCCTCGCGGGGCTTGCAGACTCTTATCGACAAAGAAGTAGTAGGCCCACTTGCCGCATTGGTCACGGCTGACCAGGCCGGGGTCCGCGAGCAGCCGCATGCGGTGGGAGACGGTCGGTTGGGACAGTCCGACTGGTTCGGTGAGGTCGCAGATGCAGGCTTCGCCGTCGTCGCTGGCGGCGAGGAGGAGAGCAGCCGGACTCGGGCCGTGGCCGTGTGCGACAACGCCCACGAAGAGCTCGACCCCGACGCCGCCTACTCCGACATCGCCCGCCGCGTCCGCCCACTCACCGCCGTCGATGACGCCAACCAGGAAGCATCATGACCACCCCGCCTGAAGGCGGACTACCGGGGCCCACCTGTCCCGGATTGAATGAATGCGGAATGCCAGATCGTGTGCCAGCAGGTCAATGGGTCAGCCACACCTTCGCGACGACAAGCACTCCGGTCAACGCTGCGATCAGCAGTGTGATCCACACCAGTCCCCAGCCACGCACCCCGTGCAGATAAGCGCCAGGAAGCGCCACCACAACCAACAACCCGGCCGCGGTGAACACGCCGATGTTTGTTGCGCGCTGATGGTCGACGCCGAGGGCTTCGAGGACCAGCGCCACGATGAGGGGAAGGAATGCGGCGCTGATCATCGGAGCCCCGACGCGTGCGTGGTGGGCGGCGATCCGGTGGAGGTGCTGGTGCTCCAGATCAGCGTCACCGATCGAGTACGCGAACACGTGGGTCCCGTAGTAGACCAGGTTGGTGGCGACGACCAGCAACGTCAGCTTCCCGGCCGGCAGCTCGGACGTGCCCGCGAGTGTTGACGCGGCCACGATCGCTCCGTAGCAACCCGCGCTCACCCGCTCGGCTGCTTCCCTGCCGAGCCCGCGACGGCTCCGACGCTCCAGCCAGTTCATTGGGCAGGTTCCTCCGCTGTGGATGGGACCAGACGATCATGGCAGGCGGACCGACCGCCATAGTCCGCCCTCCCCAAACGGCCGGCCCGCGGCTCACCAGGCGGACCGATGTCGGCCTCAGCAGGCCCGGATCCTCCGATCCCGCATCCGGAGTTCGACCACTCTGGTTGGGGTCGAGCGCGGCGCGGCGGAAATTGTACTGGTGACTACCTGTTGCCCTGCTCATCCACCCTGCGGCGATCGATCATCGACTCTTCTTCTCAGCCTGGAAAGGTGAGCGCTGCAGAGTTACAGGATGGTGGTGAACTGGGCGGCCCATTGTCGTAGGGCGGCGGTGGCCCGGTCCCACAGGCCGGTGACGAGCAGGATGCCGACGGTGATCATGGCGGCGCCGCCGACGCGGAGCAGGGTCTGCTGGTGGCGGCGGAGCAGGTCGACGGCCCGGGTCATCTTGGCGAAGGCGACGGCGGCGATGAGGAACGGGATGCCGAGGCCGAGTGCGTAGGTGAAGGCGAGTAGTCCGCCTCGGCTGGCGCTGGCTTCGGTCAGGGCCAGGGAGAGGACGACACTGAGGGTGGGGCCAATGCATGGGGTCCAGCCGAGCCCGAAGACGATCCCGAGCAGTGGTGCGCCGGCGAGTCCGACGGCCGGCATCCGTTGCAGCCGCATTTCCCGGCGGCCGATCGGGAGGAGTCCGGTGAACATCAGGCCCATGGCGATGGTGATGACGCCGACGGTCCGGCTGATCTGGGTCTGGTAGGTGACCAGGGCTTGTCCGACGGTGCCGAAGATGACGCCGGCGGCGACGAAGACGCTGGCGAAGCCGAGGACGAACAGGGCTGCACCGGCGAGGGTGCGGCGGGGTCGGGTGTGGCCGGCGACCAGGTCGGCGGCGCTCATGCCGCTGGCGTAGGCGAGGTAGCCGGGCAGCAGCGGCACCACGCAGGGGCTGAAGAACGACACCATCCCGGCGAGCAGGGCCACCGGCAGCGCGATGATCATCGATCCGGTGACGGCGTTCTGCATCCAGTCGGCGATCTCGAGAGGCAGCATCGCGGGTCCGCCTACTTGCCTTGGGCGACGTCGTCGATCAGGCCGAGCAGGGTGGTTTGGTCGCCGACCCCGACGATCCGGGCGGCGATCCGGCCCTGTTTGTCGATGAGCAGGGTGGTCGGGATCCCGTTCGGGGGGAGGGTGCCGGCGAAGCGGACCAGCTGCTCACCGTTCGGGTCGTAGATGTGGGGGTAGCCGATCTGGAAGGCCCGCACGAACGCCCGCGCCGCGTCGGGGTTGGTGTCGCGGATGTTGAGGCCGACGAACGCGGCCGTCTTCGCCGTCTTCTCACTGGCCTCGGCCAGGTCCTTGGCCTCAAGCCGGCACGGCCCGCACCACGACCCCCAGACGTTGATGACGACGACCTTGCCGGGGTAGTCGCCGGTCGACACGGTGCCGGTGCCGCTCAACGCCGGACCGGCGGCGACCGGCGCCGGTTGCCGGTCGGCGACCGGGATCCAGGTCAGCGCCTTGTTGACCTGTCCGGTGTCAGACGATCCGCCGAGCTCACGGCTGCCGGTCCGCGTCACCACGTCGACCTCTTCCCGGCCGCACGCACCCGCCAGCACCATGGTGACGACCAGCGCCGCCACCAGCCGGGCGGTGTGCCTGGCGGGGGTCCGCCACGTTGGGGTGCGCATGTCAGAACTGCCAGGCGGTGACGGTGACGAGCACGGCGACGATGAGCAGCCAGCCGGCCAGGATGGCGCTGTGGTTGCGTCCGGCCACCCCGACGGCCCGGTCGAGGGTGTCGGGGAGGCGGTGCCGGATCCGGCCCAGGTTGGTGATTGTGACGTACCAGACGATGGCGAACGTCGCCGCCCACGCGGCCATGCAGTACGGGCAGAGGGCGTGGATCACGGTCAGGCTCTGCACCATCAGCCAGGCCACGAACACGGTGCCGAGCACGGCACCGATCTGCAGTCCGGCCGTGTACCAGCCGGCGAGCCGGCCGCCGGCGAGGAGCATCGCCCCGGTGGCGGCGACCACGGCGAACCCGGCGATCCCCAGGTAGGGGTTGGGGAACCCGAACACCGCCGCCTGCGGCGAGCTCATCACGGGACCGCAGGAGATCGCGGTGTTGATGGTGCAGGACGGGGTGTAGAAGGGGTTGGTCAGTAGCAGGTACTTCTCCACCGCCAGCACGAACGCGGCCGCGAACCCGACCAGCCCGGCCACCAGCAGCACCCACGCCACCGTCCGGGTCGCCACCACCGTGGCCGTCCCGGTCACGTCCAACTCAGACAGGTCGGGGTCCGCGTCTGCGGCTGGCCTGGCCCGGGGAGGTGTTCGGGTCACTGCTGGTCCAGGGCCTGGTCGAGGGCGGTGGTCAGGTCGTCGTAGGACTTCGGCTCCAGCCGTTGCCCGTTGACGAAGAACGTCGGGGTGCTGGTGACACCCATGGCCGTGCCGTCGTCGATGTCGGCCTGGATCCGCGCCTTGGTGGCGTCGGAGGCGTAGTCGGCGTCCCACTTGGCCATGTCCAGCCCGAGGTCTTGGGCGTACTGGCGGAACCGGTCGTCCATCGGGACCTGCTGCTCCCCCCACTCCGCCTGGGTCTCGTACATCTTCTTGTACATCGCCTCGAACTGGTCCTGCTGGGCGGCGGCCTCGACGGCCCGCGCGGCCCGGTCGGCGTTGAAGTGCCCATCGAGCGGGAAGTAGCGGACCACGAACGACACCCGGTCGCCGTAGGCGGCTCGGAGCTGCTCCACCGCCGGGAACGCCGCACCGCAGGCCTCGCACTCGAAGTCGAGGAACTCCACGAAGGTCACCTTGCCGTCGGGCACATCCGACAGCCGGTGCGAGTCCTCGCGCACGGTTACGTCGGCCGCCGAAGCTGTGGGCGGTTCGTTCCCGCTCGTCGAGCGGACCTGCAGGACGACCCCGATGCCGATCGTCAGCAGCACCACCCCGGCCGCGACGGCGGTGATGATCCGGTTCCGCTTCTTCGCCCGGGCGGCGGCCTGCTGCTCGGCGGCGAGCCGGGCCCGTCTGCTCGCCTGGCTGGACTGGTTGGGACCTGGGTTCTTGCGTCGGCTGGCCATGGGCGGTGAGTCGACTCCTTGATCGTGGGACAGGTGCTATTGGGATGGGTGCTCTCGGTCAACGGCTGGGACCGCGGATTGGTTGCCTAGGCGCAGCAGCTGCAGCCCGGCTGACAGCCGCAGCTGTCGGTCCCGGTGTCGGCGCTGGGAGTGGGTGGGGCCATCGTCAGCACGGTTGCCTCGTGGCAGACCGGGGCGCCGGCCCGCGGCGTCAAGGTCAGCAGGGCGACTGGCGCGCTCCGGGCGGCAGCAAGGGGC
>JAKDLH010000031.1 GCA_030452945.1 Microlunatus sp.
ATCTGCAGGCTCACCCCACCCCTCTCCCGCTCCCGACGCTCGCGGTGTTTCCCCACCTCGACGAGCAGGGCGAGTGCTTCCCGAGGTGACCCGCCGTCGATCTCGGCCTGGGCCTGTTCGTAGCTCAGTTGCTCACGGCTGCGCACCACCGCCCTCGCCACATCGACGTCGAGCAGCCGACCGTCATCGGCCAGCCGCATGGTCCAAAGCAGAGCCGGCCGGTTCTGTCCAGGGAGCAGGCTCGCGGCACCCTCACTGAGCACCAAGGGATGCAGGGGCGTGCGGCGGTCGGGCGCGTACAAGGTCAGACCCCGGTCACGCGTCTCCTGATCCACCGGATCATCAGGTGTCACGAATGCGGCGACGTCGGCGATGGCGTACGAGACGACGTATCCGGTGTCGGTGCGGGCAAGGTGCAGCGCCTGATCCAGATCAGTCGATCCCGGGGGATCGATGGTGATCAACTCCAGATCGGTGCGGTCCGGATCGGGTAGCCGCGGCTGCCGGGCCGCTCGTTCGGCGACGTCGACCACCTCGGGTGGGAACTCGGCGGGGATATCCAGCCGGGTGCGGAGCTCCGCGAGCGCCTCGCCAAGGTTCGTCGGCGTCGCGGCGCCGCCGGTTGGCTCCGAAGCTGGTGCCTCCGAAACGGATGGCAGCTGCACGATACGCGCGGGCATGGGCCGCAATGTACTACTGGGGCCGACTCCGGCAGCTGGTCACAACCCGGACTGATCGGTGCGGACGAGAATGCGGCTGCACTCCTCGCACCGCAGCACCTCGTCGGGGGGCGCGGCGACGAAGGTGCGCAGATCCGCCGCGTTGATCTCCAGCCGGCATCCGGTGCACCGACGCTGGACCAGCTCCGCGGCCCCGACTCCACTGTGGGACGCCGCGACCCTGGTGTAGAGAGCGAGAAGGTCGGCCGGCAACTGCGGGACCAAGGCCGCTCGCGCGTCTCGGCAGGCGGCCATCTCGGTGTCCAACGCGGTGAGCTGCTCGTCGCGTCGAGCCAGGAGACCGGTCTCGCGGTCGGTCAGCACGGCTCGCTCGGCTCGGCGGCGATCGCCGGTGGAAACCGCCTCCTCAAGCGACTCCATCACCTCCAACTCGGCGTCCTCCAGGACGTGGATCCGCTTTTCGAGGTGCTCGACCTCCTGGATCAGTGAGCTCAACGCCTTGGGATCGGAGACCGTACCGTCGGCGATCCGCTTCCGATTGCGGGTCAGGCGTTCCCGTACGGGTTCGAGGTCGGACTCCGCCCGGGCCTGCTCGGTTTCGAGGTCGCTCACGGCGGTCTCGGCGGCCACCAGTGCGTCCTCGAGTTCGTCCGCGGACACCGACAGTCGCTGCAGTTCACCGAGTTCGGGCAGCGTCCGCCGCCGGTGCTCGAGCTGCGTTATGGCGCTGTCCAATCGCTGGATCTGCAGCAGCAGCAGCTGGGCATCCTTGCTGGCCTTGATGGCGACCTCCTGGGCAGGGTGTGTTCCTACCCTAACGGCGCGGGATGGCGGTGAGGTCACGCGCGATCGTCGGGTGAGTTGAGCGGCAAGGACGCCGTTCAGATCACCTGTCGTCGACGTCGACGGGCCGTGGCGGTGAGGCTCACTTGACCGGCGCGTTCCAGCGCTCGAGGGCAGGGACGCCCTTCTCCACGCCGAGGACCGAGACCGTCGCGGTGTCGAGGGGGAAGTGGGCCGCCCACATCAGGTCCAGGTTCATCCAGCGCACGGTGAGAGCCCGGAGTGCGTGACCGTGGCCGAAACAGATCACTCGGTCGACGCCGGCGTTCCGTATCCGCTCGATCAACCGGTCCATTCGTTCGGTGACCTCTCCGTGGGTCTCTCCGCCCGGTGTCGGGTGGGTGAAGATCGTCCAGCCCGGATCGGTCTCGTGGATCTGGGCGCTGGTGAGACCCTCGTAATCGCCGTAGCACCACTCGACGAGATCCTCGGTCACCTCCGGCTCGGACGCTCCGGTGAACCCGGCCAATTCGGCGGTCTGCCGAGCTCGGCGCCGAGGACTGGCCAGGATCAACCCGAACGAATCGGGATCGAGGTGTCCGCACAGCACCTCGGCTTCTCGTACGCCGTTCTCGGTCAGCTCGAGATCCGTGACGGACGTGTGCCGGCCGTTGGCGCTCCACTCGGTCTCGCCGTGGCGTACTACGTATAGCTGGGTCATGACCGAAGCCTTTCCTGAGTGAGCAACGAATGAACGGACGAGCCCTCACGCGGCTGATGATCGCGGCGCGTGACCTCGAACGCACTCCTCGTCATCCTTCCGCGGTAGCACGCCCGCCGGCCGGCTCGTCGAGTTCGATCCGACCGTCCCACACCCGCCAGTGTCCGCCGGCCGCCAGCCGATCCAGGATCACCCGCTGCAGGGTGGTATCCCGCGGCAGCGTAGCCAGATCCACCGGCGGTCGTCGGTCGAAAGTGAAGAAGATCGCGTCGTCGTCGCCCGGTCCGGGTTGGCCGTGCAACGTCCAGCGTCGCTGAAACTGGGCGATGTTCGAGGTGGCCGGCAGCGCTCGCGCCAACTCAGGGTCCAGCAACCAGCTGGAACAGTAAAAGGCCCGGATGTCGTACTCGGCAAAGTGCTCGACGAAGAACCTGCGCGCCCAGGCGAACGCGGTGCCCACCCGTTGCGGGATCAGCGGTCCCGAGCGGGGAATGTGAGTGGACAGGACCCAGTCGGAGCGATCGGCCCCGACGTCGCGCTGCAGGTTGAACTGCAGCCGACCGAGCCAATAGAGGGCGCCGGACCAGGCCACCCGGAGCCAGTCGTGGGTGTGCAGACCGAACTGCCCGTAGGTCAGTCGATGGACGTGGATCTGCTGGCCCAGATCCGACAGGGCGCGCCAAGAGTCGGCTGGCCCGATCCCGCGCGAGCGGTGGAAAGCTCTGACCTCGTCCGTGATCGCCACCAGGGCCAGCATCTCCAGTACGCCGATGCCGTACGCCGATCCGCTGCCTTCGGTCCGCCACGGCCACGGCAACGACTCCCGCTCCAAGTCGTCGATCCGACCTATCCCCAGCGACAACCGCTCGGCCATCGCCTGGACGTGGGCGAGGTCGGTGGCTGAGTTCAGCACGGCTGGTACGGCGGCCAGGGTGTCGGCCAGATCGGCCGCCCAAAAACCGAGCAGGCTCAACCGCCTGGGTAGGTCGTCAGCCGCCAGCAGTCGGCCCACGTCTCGCCCGCCGCACAGACTATGCACAGCACAGACTATGCACATCCACCTCGCCGAGACACCCACGTCGCTCGGGCTTGCCGGAGTCGCTCGGTCTGCGGATGGAGCGACTCCGGCAAACCCGAGCGACCTGCGGCACACTGGTCGGATGAGTGAGTCCCAGCCGAAGCTGCCCAACCGTCAGACCCTGTTCAGCGACGCGTTCAAGGCGTTCATCGCTAAGGGCTGGTCACCGTATCCGAACGATCTTCCACCGCGGCTGCCGGCCGCCGATGCCGCGGCCGCGCGACGTAGGCGGGTGAGTGCGCAGTTTCCGGGCCAGCGGCTGGTCATCCCCGCCGGTGGTCTGAAGATCCGCTCCAACGACACCGACTACCGGTTCCGACCGCACTCGGCGTTCGCGCACCTGACCGGCTTGGGCGCCGATCGCGAGCCGGACGCGGTGCTGGTGCTGGAGCCGACCGACAGCGGCCACGACGCCGCGCTCTACTTCAAACCGCGGGCGCCGCGGGACTCGGCGGAGTTCTACGCCGACGCCCGCTACGGCGAGATGTGGGTCGGTCGTCGCCCCTCCCTGGAGGAGATGGCCGCCTGGTGCGGCATCCGCTGCGTGCCGGTCGCGGAGCTGGATGAGCACCTCGCCAAGAACGCCGAGGAGACGACCATCCGGGTGGTGCGAAACGCTGACCCGGCGCTGGCCGAGCGACTCGACCGGCTCCGTGGGGAGATCGAGGTCAGCGGAGAGGGCGAGGAGGAGCAGGTCCAGGCCAAGGACGCGGAGTTCGCCGAAGCACTCAGCGAGCTCCGTCTGGTCAAGGACGCGTTCGAGATCGAGCAGATGCGTCAGGCGTGCGCGGCGACCGCGGAGGCGTTCGCCGCGGTGGTCGCCGGTCTGCCCGAAGCGGTCCGTCGGGGGCGGGGCGAGCGTTGGGTGGAGGGGATCTTCGGGCTGCATGCCCGGCACGTCGGCAACGCAGTGGGCTACGACACCATCGCCGCCTCGGGCGATCACGCCTGCACCCTGCACTGGATCCGGAACGACGGTGACCTGGCCGAGGATGAGCTGTTGCTGATGGACGCCGGCATCGAGTTGGACAGCCTCTACACCGCAGACGTCACCCGTACGCTGCCGGTCGGCGGCCGGTTCAGCGATGACCAGCGACAGGTGTACGAGGCGGTGCTGGAGGCCCAGCAGGCCGGCATGGACGCCGCACGTCCGGGCGCGAAGTTCAGTGACGTCCACGACGCGGCGATCGCGGTGTTGGCGCACCATCTGAGCGGGTGGGGGTTGCTACCGGTCAGTCCCGACGAGTCGCTGTCCGCCGAAGGTGGTCAGCACCGCCGCTGGATGGTGCACGGCACGTCCCACCACCTGGGCATCGACGTGCACGACTGCGCCCAAGCCCGCCGGGAGAACTACCGCGACGGCACCCTCGAAGAGGGCATGATCATCACCGTCGAGCCGGGTCTCTACTTCAAGTCCGACGACGAGCTGGTGCCGGCCAGGCTGCGCGGAATCGGAGTCCGGATCGAAGACGACATCGTGATCACCGCTGACGGCGCCGAGAACCTGTCCGCGGCGCTACCGCGATCGAGCACGGTCGTGGCGGGGTGTTTGGCTAGTTTGCTGCCCACCTCTTCGCGGTCATTGCGGCTTTGCTTTTCACATAGGCCTCGGCGCGCGCGCGGGCGCCGGGCAGCTGATGCAGCATCTCCCGGGCCTGGACGGCGACCTTGTGCTCACACAGCACCTCGTACCTGGTCGCTACCGTCTGGGTGACCGAGGTGAAGTCCCGCTTTCCCCGGGACATGGCGTAACCGACCGCGGCGAACGCCAGACCGATGGCAATGCCGATCGCCAGACAGGTCAACAGCAGCACCAACACGCTGGCGGGCCGGGTGAAGATCAGCATCACCAAGCCGACCAGCAAACCGGTGGAGACACCAGACGAAGCACCTTGAGATAGGACGGTGCGCCAACTGCGTCGACCCAGCACCCGCTCGACGGACTTCAAGTCGGTGCCGACGATCGCCAGATTCTGCACCGGGAATTTCTCGTCAGCCAGATAGTCGACGGCCTTTAGAGCCTCGGCGTAGCTGTTGAAGATGCCCACCGACTGCGGGAACTCGAGTTCGAACATCGATCCGGGCTGCGGACGCTGGAAGGACATTCCCCACCTCTTGACGTGATCTGAGAGGCTCAAGTTTACCCGCGTGTGGTGGGCTACGTCAGGTCACCAATCGGCGTGGGTCGGGGCGGTTGACCCAAACGCGCGGCTCAATCGCCTACCGCGTCGCGACCTGCCACTGCGGGTCTGCTGAGCCCCTCGTTTGGGGCACGCGCGCTCCGGAGGCCCCAGACCGTGTTCCCGACGGCTCACCGGCGCAGCAGACGTTCTACTCCCGCGGGTTCTCCGACCTATACCGTTGGCCCGTGGCGTCGCGAGACAGCTCGGTGTTCATCTCCCGACTGAGGAATCTGCCCGTGATGGACGTGGCGGGCGACCAGCTAGGACGGGTTCGCGATGTCATCGTCCAGCGCCGAGCCGACGGTCGACCGCCACGGGTGAAGGGTCTGCTCGTCGATCTGTTCGCTCAGCATCGCATCTTCATCTCCATGGCCCGGGTCCGCAACGTCGACCCCACCCAGGTCGTCATCTCCGGAGTGCTCAACACGCGCCGCTTCGAGCGACGCGAATCCGAGATCCTGGTCATCGGCGACTTGTTCGATCGAGCCGCGGAACGGGTGGACCGGCAGTCCTCGGCCGTGGTCTTCGATGTCGCGATGCAGACCACCCGGGTCCACGAGTGGGAGCTCAGCGAGGTCGCGATTCGAGACGGCCGGCCGCGCACCTTCAGCCGCCGCGGCCACGTGACGATCCTGGACTGGGACGAAGTGCGGATCAGCGGTTTGGGCGACACCCGTCAAGGCACCGAGCACCTGCTGGCCGAGTTCGAGGACATGAAACCGGCCGACATCGCCCGAGAGCTGCACAACATGACCCCCGAGCGCCGGACCGAGATCGCTAACGCGTTGGACGACCAGAAGCTGGCGGACGCGCTCGAAGAGCTGCCCGAAGACGAGCAAGTGCAGTTGATCCAGGGGTTCGATCCCCAACGGGCCGCGGACGTCTTGGAGGAGATGGATCCCGACGATGCGGCCGACCTGATCGGTGAACTCGCTCCCGAGGTGGCCGAGCGTCTGCTCAACCAGATGGAGCCGCAGGAAGCCAAGGATGTCCGCCGGCTGCTCATCTACGAGGAGCACACCGCCGGCGGCATGATGACCCCGGAGCCGGTCATTCTGCCTCCGGACTCGACCGTCGCCGAAGCACTGGCGACGGTGCGTGACGCCGAGTTGACCCCGGCTCTGGCCTGCATGGTCTACGTCTGCCGCGCTCCGCTGGAGACACCGACCGGGCGCTACGTGGGTGGGGTGCACTTCCAACGCCTGCTGCGCGAACCACCGTCGACCTTGGTGTCGGCCCTGATCGACTCCGAGCTGCAGCCGCTGCTATCGGAGACCAAGCTGTACGCCGTCTCGCGCTACTTCGCCACCTACAACCTGGTGAACGCACCGGTCGTGGACGGCACCTATCGGTTGCTCGGTGCCGTGACCGTCGACGATGTCCTCGACCACGTCCTGCCGCCGGATTGGCGCGGCACCCAGCTGGACGCGCTGTCTACGCAGCCGACACCCGACGCTCGCCGCGATCGGGGCCGGGAGGTGAGCAGTGGTTAGGGCGGACCGCGAGCCGGATCGGCTGAGCACGCCTGGCCGCCGCAAGCGGTCGGTGCTGCCACGTCCGCGTTGGGACCACGACACCTTCGGCAAGTTCGCTGAGGGATTCGCGCGGTTCATGGGTACCGCCCGCTTCCTGGCGTGGATGACGGTCATCATCATCATGTGGATCGTGTGGAACGTGCCGTACGGTCCCGCGCGGCCCCAGTTCGACGAGTACCCGTTCATCTTTCTCACGTTGATGCTGTCGCTGCAGGCCTCCTACGCCGCCCCGCTCATCCTGCTGGCGCAGAACCGGCAGGAGGCCCGGGACCGGGTCGCGATCGAACGTGACCGGGACCAGGCCGCGCAGAGTCGGGCCGACATGGACTACCTGGCCCGCGAGATCGCCGGTCTGCGGATGTCGGTGGGTGAGCTGGCGACGCGGGACTACCTCCGCTCGGAGCTGCGCAGCGAGCTGCGCTCGATCCTGGCCGACCTCGACGACGACGACCGCGACCTCGATTAAGCGCGAAGCTGAGTGGAGCCGCCGGATCTGACCTGGCCGTGCGCGCGGCCGGCCACCCGCTCAATCAGAAGTCGCTCGGGTTTGCGGTTGTCGCTCTATCCGCAGACCGAGCGACAACATTGAACCCGAGCGACTCACTGCGTTTGGGTGTCGCGTCCGCCACACTCCGGTCGGAGTCGGGCTGAAGGCGACTAGCCTTGAGCGATGCCCGTCTCCACTGCTACCCCCCTGCTCGAGCGCGTACGCGAGGCTCTGTCCCAAGTCAACGATCCCGAGATCCGGCGGCCGATTACCGACCTGGGCATGGTCGCGGCGTGCGAGGAGACCGCACCGGGACAGGTCCGGGTCGAGGTGCTGTTGACCGTCGCCGGCTGCCCGATGAAGGACACCATCCGGCGCGACGTGACGGCGGCCGTCGGAGTGGTCGAGGGGGTCGAAGGGGTGACCGTCGACCTCGGGGTGATGAGCGACGAGCAGCGGGCTGGTCTGCGTGAGCAGCTCAAAGGGGGCCAAGCTGAGCGGGAGATCCCGTTTGCCCGGCCGGATTCGCTGACCACGGTGATCGCCGTCGCGTCCGGCAAGGGCGGGGTCGGCAAGTCGTCGGTGACGGTGAACCTGGCCATGGCTTTGACTCGGCTCGGTCGTACGGTCGGGGTCCTCGACGCCGACATCTACGGTCACTCGATCCCCGCCATGCTCGGAGTCGGGGACGCCCGTCCGACCGCGGTCGAGGACATGATCATGCCGGTTCCGACCAACGGCTTGAAGGCCATCTCCATCGGGATGCTGAAGCCGAGCCGGGACCAGGTCGTAGCGTGGCGCGGGCCTATCCTGGACCGGGCCCTCACCCAGATGCTGGCCGACGTCTACTGGGGTGACCTGGACTTCCTGCTCCTCGATCTGCCGCCGGGGACCGGTGACGTGGCGATCTCGCTCGGTCAGAAACTGCCGAACGCCGAGGTGGTCGTGGTGACCACTCCACAACAGGCCGCTGCCGAGGTCGCCGAGCGGGCCGGCACGATGGCGTCGATGATGAACCAGCGGGTGATCGGCGTGGTCGAGAATATGGCATATCTCGAGGTCGTGTGTCCCGACTGCGGTGCGACGCACCGGATCGACGTGTTCGGGACCGGCGGAGGCGATGATGTCGCCGCCAAGCTGAGCACCCGGCTTGGCTACGCGGTGCCGATGCTGGGCCAGATTCCGCTCGACCCGGCCTTGCGCGCCGCCGGAGACACCGGGGTGCCGATCACCGCCGACGGCACCGACTCCCCCTCCGCAACTGCCCTGCACGGGATCGCCGAGCGGCTGGCCGGCCGAGGCCGGGGGCTGGCGGGCCGCCAGCTGGGCCTGTCCCCGACCGGTCGGTAGGCCGATCTCCAGACACAACCGAATAGGCAGCCGCGACCGAACAGGCACACAACTTGAGCCGGCAGACACGACCCCATCAGGTCGCGTCCGGATCGAACGGGGTCAGCACCCGGGCCACGGTGTGACCGTTCACCGACCCGTTGGTCGTGGCGGATCCGCGAGCGGCCTCAATCGCTTCGGTGACGTCGGCAGCGGCGCTCCGGCCGACGGCGGTGGAGTCGGTGATCTCCTTTTTGACGTCGGCCACAATCGGATCCACGTCATCGAGCAAATGCTTCTGGATGAACGCCTTCGGGTTCAGATCCCGGACGTCGAGATCGGAGAACTCCGGACCGAGTTCGTCGCTCAGTTGCTGCTGCGCGTTGCCGGCCATCGTACGGACGTACTTGATGACCCGGGCGGCCTTGCGAGCAAACTCGGGCAGCTTCTCCGGTCCGAACAGGATCACCGCGATGACCACCAGGACCAGGAGTTCCGGCGCCCCTACATCGAACATGCGCGCACGCTAACCCTCACGACTTCCCAGCGTTACCTCGGCCGTACGCTGCTGCCCGCCACGCTGGTACGTCAAGACGATCTTGGCTCCGGGTCGGTGGGTCCGGATGGCCACGATCAACTCTTCGGCGGTGGTGACTCGCTGCCCGTCGATGGCGGTGACCACATCGTCGACGCGCAGACCGGAGCGATCGGCGGGACCGTCCGCGTCCACTTCGGACAAGCGGATGCCCTCATCGCGAGCGCCGCGAGCGACGTTGGCCCCGATCACCGGATACGTGGCCTTGCCGTCGTCGATCAGCTCCTTGCCGATCTGCATGGCCTGGTTGATGGGGATCGCGAAGCCCAAACCGATGTTGCCGCTCGCATCGCGACTCTGACCAAGAGTCAGGATCGCCGAGTTCACCCCGATCACCCTCGCACCGGCATCCACCAGCGGGCCACCGGAATTGCCGGGGTTGATGGCGGCGTCGGTCTGGATCCCGTCGATATAGGCGCTCGGCGCGTCGGCTCCGCCGTCGGAGTTCACCACGACGGGTCGGTTCTTCGCGCTGACGATGCCTTGGGTGACCGTGCTCGCCAGGGCCAAGGGCGACCCGATCGCGACCACGGACTCCCCGACCCGGACCGCCTCGGAGTCCCCGATCGCGATCGGGGCCAGTTTGTGGGATTGGGTCAACTTGATCACCGCGAGGTCGTAGCTGGGGGTGCGACCCACCAGTTTCGCCCCGATCCGAGCGCCGTCGGAGAACACCACGGCGATCCGGCCATCGTCGGAGGCGGCGGCGACCACGTGGTTGTTGGTCATGATGTGGCCTTCGGCATCGAGCACGAAGCCCGAGCCGGTACCACCGGATCCACCCGAACCGACGCGGATCGTCACCGTGCTCGGCAGCGCGGTCTCGGCGACCTCGACGGTGTCGATCTGTCGCGGAGCCGGTGGCAGTGGCGTGCCCTGCGGTCCGCTGGAGGTGCTGGTCGGCGCCGGCGGCGGCATCGCGGGCGCGGCGTTCTGGGCTAGAAGCGCTCCGCCGTAGCCGGCGGCGGTCCCGACCAGCGCCGCGAGCAGGGCGGCGGACACCAGGATCAAACCCGGACGATTCTTGCGACCTGGCTCGCTCACCGGGTGCCCCGCAGGACGCTGCCGCGGTGGCGGCCCGCTGGGCGCCGGGTGGCCGGACGGTGGTGCGTACGCCGGACCGTGGGCACTCGGATTGGGCGGCAGTGGCTGGGTCGGTTCGTCTCGGTCTGGGCCTGGCCCGAACGGCCCGAAGTATTGAGATTGTCCGGAGGCCGCCGGGCGGTCCTCGTCAGTCATCTCGTCACCGCTCATCGACCAAGGATGCGGGACCAGCCCGCCCGAACGCGCTCCATCGTAGTCGGCGTCCCGACCGCGTCGTGGGGAAGCGCGGCGACCGCCGCCGCCAAGGTCTCGCGCGATCCGTCGGTGACAACGGTCAAGACGACGTCGGAGGATGACCAGGTCGCCGCGGTCGGCATTCCTTCGCTGACCCACGAGCTGAGCGTCTCGCTCCACCTGCCGCTGGTCGCAGAGTCGGTGAGCCGCCCGCGCTGCTCGACGACGCTGACACTGACGAGCCCGTCGCTGTAGACCAGATGCACCAGCTCAGGATCGTTCGTCTGGTCGATCCGCAGCCGAAGCAGCGGCAAGCCTGCCAGCTGCTCGACACAGATCCAGCCGTTCCGGCGGAGGTCGGCGGTTCGAGAAAGGGTCAGGGTCGCGGTGGTGCGAGGCTCGACGTCGCCGCCGCGGGTCTGGTCGTCCCCGCCACTGCCGTATCGGAGGTCGGCGAGCCTGCTGGACAGCTCGAGCCCGCCCCGCCCGTCGAACCGCTCCTGCGCCAGCGGCAGCTTGGTCTCGCTGTCGATCCACCAGCGAGCCACCACCCCGTCCAATTCTCCCACGCTCGGGTGGGCGGCAGGTTCGACCGCCTCAACAACGTAGGCGGAGCGGTGGCCGATCCATTGATCCGACCATCCTCGCAAGCGGTAGCGAGCTCTCAGTCGGTCGATCAGGTCGGCATCGGTCATTCGGCTGGAAGAGTTGGACTCGATGTGAATGGCCACATCTGTGTTTCGTTGGTCGGTTCCGACCGGCACCACCGAGGTGCCGGCCGAACCGCGACTGCTCACTCTGACCGAATTGCTCAGCTGCGTGCCGTCCCGGGTCACGCTGACGACCTGCGTGCCGGTGTAGGTGAGTTCGTCGCTGGCTCGACCGGCCTGGTCGAGCATCGCTGCGGTCTTGGCGGCGGAGAGTGGCTTGGCCGGCACGGACAACGCCGTGGGGACAGGGTTGGTGCTCGCCGGCCGCGGCGCAATTCCCCGGAGCGCCGCGCTGACCCGCCCGTCGAGTGGGAACTGGGAGACCACCGAGGTGAACTCGGTGAGCGCCACCGCCGTCGGCTCCACCGGCGGCGCGGCCGCCACGCTCGGTGCGGCTAGGTAGCCGACGCCGAACACGGTGAGCACAATGAATCCACAGGCGAGTACGCCAGCGGTCAGTCGCAAGCGAATTGCTCGCCGCCTGCTCGGCAGATCACCGGTACTGGTCCGCCGGAAGGGTCGGGTCCACAGCGGCTGATGGGCCTCTTCTCCGGCGATGGAGACCAGCCGATGAGATAGATCGACCGGCGCGAGAGCGGGGTCGGCAGCGGTGAGCAGCGAACGCACCCGGCGCAACTCGGAGACATCGCGACGACATTCGGCGCAGCCGACCAGATGAGCCAGCAGCCGCTCGCGATCGGCATTGGCCAATGCGCCGTCCACATACGCCGAACGCAACTCGGCCAGATCGGCGCAAGAACGCGCTCTCACGCCCGCTCCGCGTACCCCGGTCCCGCCCCAACCGGAGCAGAAGAGGCGGCGACCAACGGCATGCCACCCCGTTCGACCTCGACTCCGAGGTAGCGCGCCCGGTCACCCGTGGGCCGGCGATGGGCCAAGGCGGCGCGCAACTGGGCCCGACCGCGATGAATGCGGCTACGGACGGTGCCGATCTTGGTATCCAGAACGGCCGCAATCTCCTCATAGGTCAGACCCTCGATGTCGCACAGCACCACGGCGGCCCGGAACTCCGGCGACAGCGCGGCGAGAGCGGCTGCCACATCGTGGTCGAGATCGGCGTCGGCGAGCGCTTCCGAAGGCGTCGGCCAGTGGCTGGGAAGTCGTTCGTCGGCACCTTCAGTGAGACCGTCGAAGCGGATCTTCTGCTTCCGGCGGGCCGAATCCAGGAACAGGTTGGTGGTGATGCGGTGCAGCCAGCCCTCGAAAGTGCCGGGCTGAAACGTGTGCAACGATCGGAACACCCGGACGAAGACGTCCTGGGTGAGATCCTCGGCGTCGTAGGCGTTGCCGGTCAGCCGGTAGGCCAATCGGAACACACGCGCCGAATGGTCCCGGACGATCTGCTCCCAACTGGGCGGGGTCCACTCCTGATCAGGCGGAGCCCACGTCCGCGCGGCGGGAACTGTGGAGGACACCGGAGTCGGCGAAGCGGCGGTTGGGGCGTCGCGTGCGGACCAGTTCCTCATCTCACGCCCCTCCCCTGTTGTTGACCGGTCATTGGTGTTGATCGATCTTCGTCACCAGATACTCATCGTCTCTGACGTTCCTGGGCAGAGGCTGAGATGACCCTGTCAGCAACCTGTGCACGGCTTCACCGTGTCCAACGTCTCATTCGGCTGCGGTGTTCCCGCCCGAGGCACTCACCACGGTGTCGGCTCCAGGACCAACTCCGACTCTAAGATTAGGCAGTCCGTCGGTGGTCTCAGGGGTTGGTCCGCGTTCTCAGGGTCTGGTCGGCAGAGGGGTTGGTCGGCAAACCCACCGCGGCCAAGGCGGTGGCGAGTGCGGCGGTCTGCTCTTGGGTGGCGCCCGGCATGGGCGACCGCAGCCGGCCGTTGCCGCGTCCCTGCAGCTTCAGACCCGCCTTGACCAGGATGCAGCCCTGAGTGGCGAAGACTCCGGTGAAGGCGGGTAACAGCCGTCGATGCAGGGCAAGAGCCCGCGCTGGGTCCCCGGCGAGATAGGCCTCGATCAGCTCCTTCATGCCGCGGCCGGTGAAGTGCGTCGAGGTGCCGACCACGCCGACCGCGCCCACCGAGAGCAGCGGAAGCGTCATGGCGTCGTCGCCGGAGTAGTAAGCCAGGTCGGTGGTCGCCAACACCGCCGACGTCGCCGGCAGATCTCCCTTAGCGTCTTTGACCGCGACGATCCGTGGGTGCTCGGCGAGTGTCAGCAACGTCTCGGTGGCGATTGGTACGCCCGCCCGGTGCGGGATGTCGTACAGCATGATCGGCAGTCCGGTCCCGTCGGCGACGGCTCGGAAGTGCAGCAGCAGCCCGGACTGGGGCGGGCGGGAGTAGTACGGAGTGACAACCAACAACCCGGCCGCCCCGGCCTTCTCGGCCGCCGCGGCGAGACTGAGAGTGTGCTCGGTGCTGCAGGTGCCGACCCCGGCCACTACCTGGCACCGATCTCCGACCGCGTCCACGACCACTCCAAGCAGCTCCGCCTTCTCCGCGTCGGTGGTGGTCGGGGCCTCGCCGGTGGTGCCGCTGATCACCAATCCGTCGTTGCCCAGCTCGTCGACCAAGGCGGTCGCGAGTGCGGCCGCGCCGTCGTGATCGAGTTCGCCGTCGTCGGTGAAGGGGGTCACCATCGCCGTGAGCAGGCGACCGAAGGGGGGAACATGGACCATGGCAGTCATCTTAGGAGAGTGGTGCCGAACGGTGCCGCAGCAACGCAAGCTGTCGAATACCACAGTCGGACCTGAGATCGCCTCGCGTCACGCGCGTTCGATAACCGCGATCGGGTCACCGTCGTTGACCAGTGAGCCTTCGGTGACGACGACCTCACTGATGATGCCGGCGACATCGGCCAGCACCGGGATCTCCATCTTCATCGATTCCAAGATGACCACCACGTCGTCTGCCCTGACCTGCTGACCAATGCTCACCTCGACCTTCAGCACGGCGGCCACCAGTTCCGCGACGACGGTATGGGTCATGCCCCACATGCTATTGCCCCGGAACCTCGACGGCCGGTCAACCACTAGGCTTGTGAGCGTGATCGCCACACCCCCCAAAACCGCCACACCCGCCAAAACCGCTGTGAAATCCGCGCCCAAAGCCGCGTCCTGGGCGTACGCCGAAGATTTCGTCACTGAGTCCGAAGTCGTCGCAGCGGCTCGGACCGCGGCCACTCCGCTGGGAGTCAGCCCGCTCGGACGGGGTGCTGCCACGGCGCTGAGCTTCCTGGCGACGGTGATCCAGGCCAAGGCCGTGGTCGAGATCGGAACCGGATCTGGCGTGTCCGGGCTGGCGTTGTTCGCGGGGATGCAGCCGGACGGGATCTTGACCAGCGTGGACATCGAGCCCGAACACCAGCGAGCGGCGCGTAGGTCATTCCTGTCGGTCGGCATCACTCATCAGCGGTTTCGTCTGATCGCCGGAGCCGCTTTGAACGTGCTTCCGCGGCTGAGCGACGGTGCCTACGATCTGGTCTTCATCGACGCCGACAAGGTCGAGTACCCGGCTTACGTCGAGCAGGGCGTACGGCTGCTGCGAACCGGCGGAGTTCTCGCTCTGGACAACTCGTTGTGGCATGACCGCGTTGCTGACACCAGCAACAACGACGACGAGACCATCGCCATCCGCGACGCCTTGGGCATGGTCGCGGAGAACGAGAACCTGCGCCCGGCCCTGCTGCCGGTCGGCGACGGCCTGCTGGTCGCGGTCAAGCTGTAGAGCTATAGGGCTGTAGGGGCCGCACGGGATTGCCGCCGACCGTCGCTGGTGACGTTCCAACCCCGTCGCTGGTCCGACCGCCGCTGCCGCTCGGGACGTCGATCGCAACTTTTGACCGCGCGGCCACATCTCGCGGTCCCCCAGCCGGCTGGCGCCGCAACTTTTGACCGCTCGGCCACATTTCGCGGTCCCCCAACCGGCTGGCGCCACAACTTTCGACCACACGGCCACATTTCGCGGTCCCCGGGCTAGGTCGTGACAGTGATCCCCTTGCCCACGACGGTGACGCCGCCGTCGGAGATGGTGAATCCGCGAGATCGGTCGTGGTCGAGGTCGACCCCGATCGTTGCTCCCGGAGCGACCAGGACGTTCTTGTCCAAGATGGCTCGCTCGATCTCAGCGCCCTCCCCGACCCGGGCGTTGTGCAGGATCACCGATTGGCTGATCCTGGCTCCCTTCGCCACTCGGACGTTGGGGGAGAGCACGGAATCGTCGATCAACCCACCAGAGATGATGCACCCCGGACTGACGATCGAGTCTGTCGCGGTCCCGTCCAGGGTGAACTTGGCGCCAGGCATCTGGGCCATGTTGCTCCAGATCGGCCAGTCGTTGTTGTAAAGGTTGAACACCGGGTCGACCGAGACCAGATCCATGTGAGCCTCGTGGTAGGCATCGATCGTCCCCACATCGCGCCAGTAGGCCTTGTCGCGCTCTCGGCTGCCCGGCACTTCGTTGGCCGTGAAGTCGTAGACCTGCGCCTCGCCTTGAGCCACGAAACCGGGGATGATGTTCCCGCCCATGTCGTGACGAGAGTCCAGGCTCGCCGCGTCGGTGTAGAGAGCCTCCACCAGCGCGTCGCAGGAGAAGATGTAGTTCCCCATCGAGGCGAACGACGCGTCCGGATCGTCGGGCAGGCCGGGCGGATCGGCCGGCTTCTCCAGGAACTGCTTGATCTTGTGGTCGGCGCTGGCGTCGATCACCCCGAACTCGGTGGCTTGGCTGCGCGGTACCCGGATGCCGGCGACCGTGCAGGCGAAACCTCCCTCGATGTGGGCCTCCAGCATCTGCTCGACGTCCATCCGGTAGATGTTGTCGGCGCCGAAGACCACGACGTAGTCGGGGGCCTCGTCGACGAACAGGTTCATCGACTGGAAGATCGCGTCCGCGCTGCCTTGATACCAGCGCGGGCCCAGTCGCTGCTGGGCCGGCACCGGGGTCACGTAGTTGCCCAGCAACGTCGACATCCGCCAGGTCAGCGAGATGTGCCGATCCAACGAGTGCGACTTGTACTGGGTCAGCACGGCGATCTGCCGCATCTCGGCGTTGGCCAAGTTCGACAGCACGAAGTCGATCAGCCGATAGGTGCCGCCGAACGGAACAGCCGGCTTTGCCCGGTCTGACGTCAGCGGCATCAGCCGCTTGCCTTCACCGCCGGCCAGCACGATGGAGAGGACTCTGGGACGCGACGTTGCCATGACCTGAATCTATCCCTGTTCGACGTACGGTCTGGACCCGGCATCAGGACTCGACCGGCTGCGCGAGCGACTCCCCGCGGGGGCGGAGGCTTGGTGCGCGAGGTGAGCCCTGTTCGCAGGGATGGGGGCTGTGCGACGATGCCGGACATGAGCCCAGCAGACGGTGACCGACTCAGCATCTCCTTGTTCGCTCGCGAGTACCCACCGTCGATCTACGGCGGCGCCGGGGTCCATGTGGCTCAGTTGGTCCCGCAACTGCGGAAGCTGATCGACGTCGACGTGCAGTGCATGGGCGAGCCGCGGGAGGGCGCGACCGCACACGCGGAGACTTATCCCGAGGGAGCCAACGCCGCGCTGCGGGTGTTCGGCGCCGACCTGTCCATGGCTGCCGCCGTGCCACCGGTCGACCTCATTCACTCCCACACCTGGTACGCCAACCTGGGCGGACTGCTCGGCGCGATGCTCGCCGACATCCCGCACGTGGTGACCGCCCACTCACTCGAGCCGCACCGACCCTGGAAGGCCGAGCAGCTGGGCGGTGGCTACCGCTTGTCGTCGTGGGCTGAGCGAACCGCGTTCGAGGCCGCTGATGCCGTGATCGCCGTCAGCACAGGCATGCGCACCGACACCTTGGCCTCCTATCGCGACCTCGACCCGGCCAAGGTGCACGTGGTGCGCAACGGCATCGATACCGACGAGTTCGCCCCCGATTCTGGCACCGATGTGGTCTCGGGTCTCGGCATCGACCTGGAGCGCCCGACGGTGGTCTTTGTCGGCCGGATCACTCGTCAGAAGGGCCTCATCCACCTGGTGCGTGCGGCCGAGCACCTAGACCCTGACACCCAGCTGGTGTTGCTGGCCGGCGCTCCCGACACCCCCGAGATCGCCCAGCAGATCGGCGACGCGTTCGCGCGGCTGAAGTCTGGCCGCGGCAACGTGATTTGGATCGAGCAGATGCTGCCCCGGGCCCAAGTCCGCCAAGTACTTTCGCACGCCACCGTATTCGCCTGCCCGTCGGTCTACGAGCCGCTCGGCATCGTCAACCTCGAGGCGATGGCCTGCGAGACCGCGGTCGTCGCCAGCGCCGTGGGCGGCATCCCCGAGGTAGTCGTGGACGGTGAGACCGGGTACCTGGTGCCGTACGACCCGACCAGGGCCGACGACCCCGACGCCGTAGACGAGTTCGAGCGCGGGCTGGCGCCCAAGATAAACGAACTGACCCGCGACCGGGAACGAGCGGTCGCGTTCGGTGCGGCGGGCCGGCAGCGGTGCATCGACGAGTTCAGTTGGGCCAAGATCGCGGCCGAGACGGTGCAGGTCTACCGGACCGCAATCGAGCGCCATCGAAGCTGACCACACCACGTTCATGATTAAGAGCAGCTGCTGATCGTGGCCAGCCACCAGCGACCGTACGCCGACCGTCGGGTTGCCGGCGAGGTGCTGGCCGACGCCGTCGTCCGGAGTCTCGATGATCATCATGCAGCTGCTTCCAAGCCGCTGGTGCTTGCCCTGCCCCGCGGCGGTGTCCCGGTGTCGTTGCCGGTCGCGCAACGCCTCGGTGTGCCGCCTGCCGTGCTAGTGGTTCGCAAGCTGGGGGCTCCCGGTCATCCCGAGCTCGCGGTCGGGGCCATCGCAGCCGTCGGTGATCACGTCGAGCAGGTACTCAACTCAGAGTGGGTGTCTGGACTGGGAATGACTCCGGCGAGGCTGGCCGAGATCATTGAGGACGAGACCGCGGAGCTGTGGGCACGGGTCGCCCGATTCGGTGCGACCCCGCCGGTACGGGATCGCCCGGTGATCGTGGTCGACGACGGCCTGGCCACCGGGGCCACCATGCGGGCAGCGGTGGCGGCCGTACGCTCGGCCGGCGCCGCGTTCGTGGTCGTCGCCGTCCCTGTCGGGGCCGTGGCTGCATGCCGCGATCTCTCCCAGACCGCCGACCTGGTGGTCTGTCCACGCCGCCCGGATCCCTTCCGGGCGGTGGGCGAGCATTACCGCGACTTCCACCAGCTCGCGGACGCCGAGGTCTTGGCGCTGCTCAAAAGATCGGCCTGAGCAACGCCTCAAGCGACCGGGAGTTCTTCACCGCCGGTGAGCGCCACCAACTCGGCATAGGTGAGCGGGAAGACCGCATGGGGAATGCCGCCAGCCGCCCACAGCTCCTCGTAGGCCGCGAGGTCGACGTCGACTACCGTTCGCAACGGCCGCGGATGCCCCACCGGAGCAACCCCGCCGATCGGCTGGGACGTGTGCTCGCGGACGAAGTCGGCGCTCGCGCGCTTGATGGTGGTCCCCAGCCGCTCCGCCAGGGCAGCGGTGTCGACCCGGTGGGCGCCACTGGTCATCACCAACAGCGGCGCCCCGGCGCCGGTGGTGAACACCAACGAGTTGGCGATCGCGCCGACCGCGCAGCCGATCTGGTCGGCGGCGGCTTGAGCGGTCGGCGCGGCGGCGGGCAGAATCCGCACCCGGCCAGGCAGACCGGCCGAGGCCAGCAGGGCGTTGGTCCGCTCCACGCTGGGATGGCCACCAACAGACATGGGCAGGGACTCCTCGGGCAATCGACAGAAGGCGGACTCACTGATCGTAAGCCTGGGTTTGGTGGTGATCTGATCCCCGACCACGGGGATCACGCCGTCCGCGGATCCACAGACAGCGGACGGCCCCCCCCCCCCCGCGCGGGGCCCGCCCCCCAAAAGAGTTGTGGGGCGCGAGCCCGCCCCCACCGGACATGCCCCCCGCGCC
>JAKDLH010000302.1 GCA_030452945.1 Microlunatus sp.
CGAGCCGCCCCAGCTCCTGGGGAGGGACCTCGCCGTGGCGCACGCGTTTCTCCTATGTCAAGCCGCTGCCGGAAGGCAAGTCGCGGCGGCGGTCGATGGTTGTTTCGTCAAGGTGTTGAACACGACTCGCGCGAGTCGGCGTTTGAGGCAGCGGAGTGCTTCGGTCTTGGAGTCGCCGGCGGCGAGTCGTTTGTCGTAGTAGGCGCGGCCGGCGCCGTCGCGTTGGATCTGGGTCAAGGCGATTCGATGCAGAGCGGTGTTGAGTTGGCGGTTGCCGGCGCGGTTGAGCCGGACCCGACCGCGGGTGCTTCCCGACCACACCGGGATCGGAGCGACACCGGCGTGCATCGCGAACTTCGCCTCGTCGGCGAACCTGCTGATGCCGGCGACCTCGCCAACGATCTTGGCGGCCCCCAGCGCGCCGCACCCAGGCAGGTCGAGCAGGGCCGGTGCCCGCTGGGTGACCAGGCTCGTGATCTCGCGCTCAAGAGCGTTGATCCGAACCGTGAGAGCCTCGATGTCGTCGAGCAGCTCACGCGACAGGCGTGCGTCGATCCCGGGCAGGTCGGCGAGGAAGTCGACCAGCTCCGCCCGCTTCACCGCACGGTTCAAGGTCTTGGGACCGGGGTCGACCGAGGGGTCGATGCGGTGCAGGTGCCAGCGGAACCGGTTGACGACCGCGGTGCGGTGTTTGACCAGGTCATCGCGGTGATCGACCAGCAGCTTCAGCTCCCGCGACTCCTCGTCATGGGTCGCCACCGGAAGGCCGGGTTCACGTTGCGCCGCCCGCGCGACTGCGAGCGCGTCGATCGGGTCGGACTTGCCGCGGGTGCGCGCGGTACGGCGCTGCTCGGCCATCATCCTGGGTGGCACACGAACGACCCGCTGCCCGGCCTCGAGCAGGTCGATCTCCAAACGCGCTGAGAGGTGTCGGCAGTCTTCGACGGCCCACCGCAGATCCGTGGTCCCGAACTCCTTGTGTGCCCATCGGATCGCTTTGTCGTGGCCCCGCGAGTCGGCCCTGACGGTGATCTGCGCGAGCTGCTGGCCTTGGACATCGACGGCTACGAAGGTGTGGCTCCGCTTGTGGACATCGGCCCCAACAACAACCATAGTTGTTGCCTCCTTCACTGAGTGAGTGACTGGACGGTTGGGCCGGTCGGCGGACAAACCTCAGTGGGGGCGATGCCACGCTCCTATCAAGTCACGCCGGCCGGTCCTTCACACCCGACGCCGGCAAAACGCATGCTCGTCAGCCCGAAGGCGACACCCATTGTGTGAGCCAGGCGGCGGATGCTCAGGATCCAACCACCGCGCGAAGCGGCAGCACTCACCCTGACACTGAGGTCCATCCTCGATCTAGCACGAGTCCAGCGGATCACAGGAGGGCTGGCGCGATCATGCAGCTGGCGCGAGGCCCGGCCATCAGGTGTGGCCGGGGTAATGACTGAAACTCGCAGCTCAACCGCAGATCCGAGGCCGACACGCCGGTTGGTCGCGATCGAGCCGCAAGTTCCGATCACTTCCCTCCGAGGAACGGCCGGATTCGACGATAAGTTCTCAACCGCACTTGGTGTCAGCCGCGCCTCCTACCGCCATATGTGTATAGCGTAGGGTCTGGATACACATCGAGGAGCGGCCATGCGCACCAACATCGACATCGACGACGACCTCCTCGCGCAGGCGCAGACTCTCAGCGGCGCGGCCACCAAGAAGGAGACCGTCCATCGCGGGCTGGAGCTCCTCGTCAGGTTGGGCCGGCAGTCCGAGGTACGTGCGCTGCGCGGCCGCCTCGTCTGGGACGGCGATCTCGACGCGCAGCGATCCGACCGGTGATCGTCGTCGACAGCAGTGTGTGGATCGACTACTTCAACGGCACCGATCACCCCGCGGTCGACCGGCTCGACGCGCTTCTGGACCGCGAACTCATCGTCGTCGGAGACCTGATCCTCACGGAGGTCCTGCAGGGCTTCCGGCGGGATGCAGACTTTCGCTCGGCGCGCGACGCTCTGCACGGCTTCACGCAAGCTTCGATGGTCGGTCCGCAGCAGGCCCTCCGGGCGGCCGAGAACCACCGGACCCTGCGCCGACGCGGCTGTACGGTCCGGAAGACGATCGACACGTTGATCGCCACCTACTGCATCGACCATGACCACCCTCTGCTGTTCAGCGATCGCGACTTCCAGCCGTTCGTGGATCATCTTGGCTTGCCAGCTGCTTGATCAGTTTCCCTTCGGAGTGCTTCTCCGCCAAAACTTCGTGCTCGGCCTATCGATGATCCCGCTTCCATCTGGTGATCGAGGGGGACCAAGTCGGCGACATGGCTATCAGGATCGAAGAGCTGTGTGCAGGCGTCGTAGCTGCCCGCTGGACTGTAGATACGAATCGTCGGCAGTGAGCTGAACGCCGCAGCCGGCTCCGGGCCGGAGATCGCCCCGCCAGCTCCTGGCAACGTCTCGACTACCACGTCCACGCGGACAACCCGGTCGATCGCCAGGTGCAACGCGGAAGCGGTCTGCTGGTGGTGCTTGGCCGAGTACGTCATCAGCACCAGCTCGTCCTTCGCGGCCGCGATGACATCCACCAAGACGACCGCTGTGGCGCGAGCCGGCACCGACGCTGTGAGCGGTCCGGTCCACACCAGATCGACTCGTTGGATGCGCCAGGAGTCGTCGCGACCGTCACAACGGCCGAGCAGGTACCGCGCGGCCGCCCTCATTTCCATACCGTCGGCTCCCGCGGCGGACGCGAAGTCCTCGTATCGGCGGTCGCGAGCGGCGGTGCCGGCCCGCACACTCATGGCGAACGCTCGAGTTTCGGCGGCACTAGCCTGAGCGAGAAGCAGCCGGGTCTGATCGATCACCGACTTCATGACACCGCAGTCACGGCTCGGGCCAGAATGCCAGGTCGGGCCGGCCGAGGTCGACGATGAGTCTGCGGTCCAAGAATCGGTTGCCCCGCTCACAGGACGTCTCGGACGTGAACATGCAGACGTGACAGGACGCGGCGTGGCAGACGTCCGAGCCGCGCACTGGTTCGCTCTCCGCGCACAAGGGATCCGAGGAGCAGGCGCGGGCGTACCGCAAGGCCCGGTTCAGGACCGGGAGAAATTCGCCGGCTCGCCGAGACCGACGAGTCCTCCCAGCGTCCCCTCCGCATCCGGTACGGCGGTGTAGATCAAGAAACCCGCACCTGCCACCGTCTGGACGTAGCGGGTGTAGATGCGCTCGCCGAGGCTGGCCGCCGAGTACCCACATTCCAACGCGATAGCGCGCAGCACGATATGGGAGAGCGAATGAGAAGCCAGGTAGTACCGCAGCCCCGGCCAGCCGCTGGCCCAGCCACCGACTGGCATCGGATACCGGCCGGAGTAGCGGTCCGCCCGGAACTGGGCGTACGCCTCCCGGTGTCGCCGCTGAACGTCGAAGGCCTGTCCCACGCGTTCCTCCCAGCCGACCAGTGCCACCGGGTCCAGTCGGACGAAGATGCCTTCGCCCCGCACCTCGGTGGCGGGCACCCACTCCGGCTTGACCGCTCTGGTCAGCGGCGCGACCGTGACCAGATCCGGCTCGTCGGGATCAGGTGCGTCGAAGCGGGTGAACCCGACCAAGGCTCGGACCAGCCCCAGACGCTCGACCTGACGAACCTCCAACGACCGCCCCCACGCCTCGGCCGGCACGCCGACCGGGCGCAGCGCGAAGTCAGAGGACGGCGGCGGGACCGGGGTCTAGGTCAGCAGGTCCCATTCCGGCACCAGCAGGTCGTCGTCGGTCGAGGACTCCGGTGCGGTGCCGGCTCGCCGGTTCCACACCTCCGATGGGCCATCGACCGAGCTCGAACGTCTGGGCGTACGCGAACTGCATCACCTCGGGCGCTACGCCAACGCTGATCATTACCAGATGCTGGCCTATTGCACGGCGCTTCAGGTTCCGCGCGCCTGGCTGGTCTACGCCGCCGGATCCGGGCAATCGCAGGTGCGTCGCATCAAGAACACGAAGGTCGAGATCGTCGAGTACCCCCTCGACCTCGCCCAGCCGCCGAGGCTGATCCTCGATCAGATCGGCAAGCTGGTCGAGGTGTCGGTCGCGAGCCTGGCCTGATCGCCAACGCGGAAACCCGGGGCCGCTCACACCGAGTGGGAAGTGCGGGCGGGTTCACCGTTGGCTGAAGCTTCCCGCAGTTCCCACTCGATGCGTCGTGCGTCGGCGCGCCCTCCTCGACCTCCGGCATTCATCCCGGCCACGCTGTCCCGATCGGGCAACGAC
>JAKDLH010000032.1 GCA_030452945.1 Microlunatus sp.
TCGGCGAGCACCGCCGCGGAGTTGGCGGTCAGAATTTGCTCCCACAGTTCGGGGTCGCTGCCCGCGATGCGGGTCACGTCGCGCAGACCCGGCCCGGCCAGGGCCAGGTCCTGTTCGCCGATCGTGGTCAGATGCCCCGCGGTGAGCACGGCCATGAGGTGCGGCAGATGCGATACCCGGGCCACCGCGGCGTCGTGTGTGTCGACATCCATGGTGAGGGTGCGGGCGTGGCAGGCCAGCGCGACCCGGGTGACCATCTCGGTCGACGCGGGATCGGAGCGACGGTGCGGGGTGATCACCCAGGTCCGGTCGGCGAACAGATCTCCGCGAGCGGCGGTGGGTCCGGAGTGCTGGCTGCCAGCCATCGGGTGGGAGCCGACATAGCGGTGCCGGTGACGATGCCGCCAAACCGCGTCGAGGACCTGAGCCTTTACCGAACCGACATCGGTCACCGTGGCCCGCGGATAGGTCTCCAACGCGTGGTCGACCACGCGCGCCAGCGCTCGGGGCGGCACCGCGACCACCACAACGTCGACCTTCTCGGGTGCCGGTGGCGTGATGGTGCCGGCTCCGAGGGTCTCGGCCACCCGGGCGTGGCTCAGCTTGTCGTCCCGCAGATGCACCGGCCAACCCTGCTCGGTCAACGCGCAGCCGATGGAGGCCCCGATCAGACCGGCCCCGATCACCACCACGGTCGGTGGCGGCTCGAGGGACGGTTGCTGGGGCTGCCGCCCGGCGGTCACTCCTGGTGCTGCCCGAGTTCGGTCCCGGGTACCGGGTCCGGGGCGTGGGCCGGCGGTGGCTCCGGACCGGGATCCGACGGCACAGTCCCCTCGGCGAGGAGATCGGTGAGCCGGGACCCTTTGATCCGGCGGAACTTTCGCGGCAGCGCCCGGGTCCGGTCCAAGATGGCCACTTCGAGCGCCTCGCCGCCCAGCTCCCGTGGGGCGGATTTGGGACCGCCGTCGGTGGCGAGCGCGTCGACGGCGAGCCGGGTTGCCGCGGCCAGATCCATGTCGGGCCGGTAGCCGCCGCGGATGGTCTCGGCGATGGTCTCGGCGGATCCGCCCATCACCAGGTAGGAGTCTTCGTCGGCGACCGAGCCGTCGTAGGTCAGCCGATAGATCTGATCGCCCTCGGGGTCGACGCCGAGCTCGGCGACCACGATCTCCACCTCGTACGGCTTCTCCCCGCCGGAAGAGAAGATGGTGCCAAGCAACTGCGCGTACGCGTTCGCCAGCCCTCGGCCGGTGACGTCGGTGCGGTCGTAGCTGTAGCCGCGGAGGTCGGCGTAGCGGATGCCGGCCGTCCGCAGATTCTCGAACTCGTTGTAGCGGCCGACGGCAGCGAAACCGATCCGGTCGTAGATCTCGCTCACCTTGTGCAGCGCCTGGGAACGGTTCTCGGCCACGAACACGATGCCGTGGGCGTACCGCAGCACCACCACGGACCGACCGCGGGCGATCCCCTTCCGGGCGAAGTCCGCCCGATCCTTCATCTGCTGCTCGGGAGCGACGTAGAACGGCATGCTCACGACAGACCTCCGACCATCGAAACGACGACTGTCTCGACCCTGGTGCCGCTCACAGGAGGGGGGCTCCTGGTCCGTCGGGTCGCTGCATCCGGGCCGCCACCACCTGGTCGACGAGGTCGGCGATCTGGTCGTCGGCGACCCGCTGCACGCCGTCGGCGGTGGCGGTCATCACGATCGGGAAGATCCTTCGCGTCAGGTCAGGTCCCCCGGTGGCCGAGTCGTCGTCGGAGGCGTCGTACAACGCCTGAATGACCGCGGTCGCCGCCTCGGTGTCGGTGAGGTTTTGGCGGTAGAGCTTCTTCAGCGATCCTCGCGCGAAAACCGAACCCGAGCCGACCGAGAAGAACGCCTGCTCCTCGTAACGGCCTCCGGTGGCGTCGTAGGAGAAGATCCGGCCCTCCTCCCGGGCGAGGTCCCAGCCGGCGAACAACGGCACCACCACCAGTCCCTGCATGGCCAACCCGAGATTTTGACGGATCATCGTGGCCAGTCGGTTGGCCTTGCCGACCAGGGAGAGGGGCGCGCCCTCAATCTTCTCGTAGTGCTCCAGCTCCAACTGGAACAGCCGCACCATCTCCACCGCGATGCCGGCCGAGCCCGCGATGCCGATGATCGAGAACTCGTCGGAAGGGTAGACCTTTTCGATGTCGCGCTGCGCGATCATGTTCCCCATGGTTGCCCGCCGGTCACCGGCCACCACGACGCCACCGGGAAAGGTCGCCGCGACAATCGTGGTGCCGTGCGGAGCCAAGTCGGCGTAGCCGGCACCGGTGCTCTCCAGCGGCGACCGACCTCCGGGCAGGACGTTGGGGGCGACTGAGGAAGCGAAATCGGTGAACGAGGACGTGCCGCTCTGCAGTAACGCGGCCGGCAGCGTCCCGCCGGTCGCCGGGCGGGCAGCGGTGGAGGTGGTGGGGAGGCCGAGACGGTCGCTCACTGCCCACCCTTCTGCACGAAGGAGCGGACGAACTCTTCGGCGTTGCTCTCCAGCACCAGATCGATCTCGTCGAGCAGCGAGTCCACGTCGGCGTCGAGCTCGGCCTTATGGGCGCTGTCGGCCGGGGTGAGTTCCTCGGCGTGCTCGGTCTCCGCGGATCGGGACCTGTTCCGACTCTGCTCCGATTCAGGCATCGCTGCACCTCCTGGGCCTCGACTGGCGAAACCATCTTGACTGGCGAACTCAGACGACCGGCGGTCGACCGCGGTCCCAGCCTAGTAGCCCGCCATCACTGATCCAGGTTGGCGAACAGCTCACCGACGTCGGCGCTGCGGTCGATCACCGCTTCGACCTGGGCCCTCGTCCCTTTGAGGGGGTCCAGCAATGGGAGTCGCTGCAGAGCCGCCCGGCCGGGCACGTCGAAGATCACCGAGTCCCACGAGGCGGCCACCACCGCCGGACCGAACTTGTCCATCACCCGACCGCGGAAATAGGCCCGAGTGTCGGTCGGCGGGTGCGACCGGGCCTGCTCGATCTCCTCATCGGTGACAAGTCGTCGCATCCGGCCCTTGCGGACCAAGGCGGCGAACAGGCTGCGACGGGGGTCGACGTCGCAGTACTGCAGATCGATCAGCGCGAGCTTCGGCGAGTCCCAGCCCAATCCGTCCCGCTCGCGGTAGGACTCCATCAGGTCCAACTTGGCCACCCAGTCCAGCTGGTCGGCCAGCTCGCCGGGATCGCGACGCAACGCGTCGAGGGTCTCCTGCCACCGGGTGAAGACGTCCTTGGCCTCGATCCTGGCCGTTTCGGCGAGGTTCTCCACGACCAGGTCGTAGCAGGTCCGGGCCGCCTCCAGGTAGATCTCCTGCAGGTCCATCGCGGTGAGCCTGCGTCCATCGGTGAGGGTCAGCAAACCCCGACAGCTCGGATCGTGGCTGACGCTGTGCATCGCGCCGACTGGACTGTCGACCCGGACACCTGCCGGTACGGTCCCGTTCTCGATCGCCCGCAGCACCCAAGAGGCCGTACCGACCTTGAGGTAGGTGGAGATCTCCGACAGATTCGCGTCGCCGGTGATCACATGCAACCGGCGGTGCCGGCTGGCGTCGGCGTGCGGCTCGTCCCGGGTGTTGATGATCGGCCGGTTCAGCGTGGTCTCCAATCCGACCTCGGCTTCGAAGAAGTCGGCTCGCTGGCTGATCTGGAATCCGGCCCGCTGGCTCGCCTGACCCAGTCCGACTCGACCCGCGCCGGTGATCACCTGCCGGGAGACCAGGAAGCCAGTGAACTGGGTCACCACCCGGTCGAACGGCGTGCTGCGCTCCAACAGGTAGTTCTCGTGGGTGCCGTAGGAGACCCCTTTGCCGTCGGTGTTGTTCTTGTACAGCCGGATCGACTGACCGAGTGTTCGACTGGCCTGATCGGCGGCGATGGCCATCACCGCGTCGCCGGCCTTGTCGTAGCGCACCGCGTCCAGGGCGTTGGTCACTTCCGGACCGGAGTATTCGGGATGGGCATGGTCGACGTAGAGCCGCGCGCCGTTGGTCAAGATCACGTTGGCCATGCCCAGGTCAGCGTCGGTGAGCTGGTCCGGATGAGCGGCGGTGCGGCTGATCTCGTACCCACGGATATCCCGTAATGGGGTCTCGGTCTCGTAGTCCCAGCCCGCCGGTTGCGCGGTGGTGGTCCACCCGTAGCCCTTGACCACGTGGTTGGACAGCTGCATGGGATGCAGTTCATCACCCACCGGCTGCCCGAGCGCGGCGATGCCGTACTCGGTCTCAATGCCCATCACCCGGAGCACCGGAGGCGGTGAGATGGGCGAACCCGCAGCAGCGACCATAGTCCCAGCGTAGTGTTCTGCGGCGTGAAGGCACTTTCCACGCTGGTCGTCGACGTGGTGGCGATCGTGGTGTTCGCCATCCTCGGGCGCAGCAGCCACGCAGAAGGGAACACGTTCGTCGGCGTTCTCGGCACGGCTTGGCCGTTCCTGGCCGCCGCCGTGCTCGGCCACGTCGTCTGCCAGCTGATTCCCGCCCTGCGTCGAGTCCCGTCGGACTGGCGGTCCGGCGTCGTCGTCTGGGCGGTCACCGTGGTCGCCGGCCTGATCCTGCGGGTGCTCTCCGGCGACACCGCGGCGTTGCCCTTCATCCTGGTCGCCAGCCTCGTGCTGGCCGTCTTCCTGATCGGCTGGCGAGCCCTGTACGACCTCATCCAGCGCACCCGCCGGACCCGCACCGCCTGACGCCCGGAGTCTGGAGAAGCCGTCCGTGGTCGACTTTTCCCGGCTCAGGACCCGGCAGACCCGCCACCATCAGCAGCGCTCTGCGCCACCTACAAGTACTGCCCCGTGTTGCTGACCGTGTCGATCGAGCGGCCCGGGTGGCTGCTGCCCTTCTTCGAGCTGATCAACGTCCGAATGAAGACGATCCGCTCACCCTTCTTGCCGCTGATCTTGGCCCAGTCATCGGGGTTGGTGGTGTTGGGCAGATCCTCGTTCTCGGCGAACTCGTCCAGGCACGCCTGCACCAGATGCCCGATCCGCAGCCCTCGTGCTCCGGTATCGAGCAGATCCTTGATCGCCATCTTCTTGGCCCGATCCACGATGTTCTGGATCATCGCACCGGAATTGAAGTCCTTGAAGTACAGGATCTCCTTGTCACCGCCGGCGTAGGTGACTTCGAGGAACTGGTTCTCCTCCGACTCCTCATACATCCGCTGGACGGTCCGGTCGATCATGCCCTCGACGGTCGCGTCCGGATCACCGTCGAACTCCGAAACGTCCTCGTGGTGCAACGGCAACCGCGCGGTCAGATATTTGCTGAAGATCTCCCGAGCGCCCTCGGCGTCGGGCCGTTCGATCTTGATCTTCACATCCAGTCGGCCGGGCCGCAGGATCGCCGGGTCGATCATGTCCTCCCGATTGGAGGCGCCGATGACGATCACGTTGTCCAGGCCTTCGACGCCGTCGATCTCGCTCAGCAGTTGGGGCACGATCGTGTTCTCCACGTCGGAGGACACCCCCGACCCCCGGGTTCGGAACAGTGAGTCCATCTCATCGAAGAAGACGATCACCGGCATCCCGTCCGACGCCTTCTCCCGGGCCCGTTGGAAGACCAAGCGGATGTGCCGCTCGGTCTCCCCCACGTACTTGTTCAACAACTCCGGACCCTTGATGTTGAGGAAGAAGCTGCGGCCCTCCTGCCCGGTACGCTCGCTGACCTTTTGGGCCAGTGAGTTGGCCACCGCCTTGGCGATCAGGGTCTTGCCGCAGCCGGGCGGGCCGTAGAGCAGGATGCCTTTCGGCGCCTTGAGCTCGTACTCGGCGAACAGCTCACGATGCAGGAACGGCAGCTCGACGGCATCGCGGATCGCCTCGATCTGGCTTCCGAGGCCGCCGATCACCGAGTAGTCGATGTCCGGCACCTCCTCCAGCACCAATTCTTCGACGTCCAGCTTCGGCACCCGCTCGAAGGCGAACGACACTCGACGATCGACCAGCAGGGAGTCCCCGGATCGGATCGGTTGAGCGCGCAGTCGAGCCGCCAGCCGGACGACCTGCTCCTCGTCCCCGTGGCCGATCACCAGGGCCCGCTCGCCATCTTCCAGCACCTCTTTGAGCAGCACCACCTCGCCCACGTCGGTGAACTCCTGCACGCCGACCACGTTGAGGGACTCGTTGATGATCAGCTCCCGGCCGGATTCGAGTCCGCTCAGGTCGACGTCGGGACTCACGCTGACCCGCATCTTGCGGCCGGAGGTGTAGATGTCGGCCGTCGAGTCCGGTGCCTGGGCGACGAAGACCCCGAAGCTGGCTGGGGGTTGGGCGAGCCGATCCACCTCCGACTTCAGCGCGACGATCTGTTCACGGGCCTCACGCAGGGTGGCGGCGAGGCGTTCGTTGTTGACTGCGGTCGTGTGGGCCTCAGAGCGGGCATCGGCCACGCGCCGTTGGAGCACGGCGACGTCGTGCGGATGAGAGGCCGCGCGCTCCTTGACCCGCTCGAGTTCCTCGCGCAGCAGAGCCAGGGCCGACTCACGCTCCTCGGGACGGTCAGTCGATGTCATATCGATCACCTCCTAGACCTAAAACACTACCCGCGAAGTCAGCGTGGACCCGAGTAATCCTCGCCGTACGCGCCGGGGGCTGGACGTCGTCGGCGCGCCGGGGCGACCACACCCGGCGCCAGTCGGCGGGCGAAGACCAGGAAGCCGGTATGCCCGACCATGGCGTGCTGGGGGCGAACTGCGAGCCCCTCGGCGTGCCAATGACGGATCATCGACTCCGACGCTTCCGGCTCGGTGAAACCGGTGTGCAGTCGGATCGTTTCCACGGTCCGGGCGAGCTGGGTGGTGGTGGCGACGTACGCGCCCAGCACCCCGCCCGGAACCAGGACCTCGGCCACCGCGTCGACACAGTCCCACGGCGCCAGCATGTCCAGCACCACCCGGTCGACCTGACCCGGCGACTCAGTCGTGAGTTGGTGGACCAGATCGCCGACCCGCAGCTCCCAGGCGGGGTGCGGCCGGGCGAGGAAGGTCGCCACGTTCTTCCGGGCTATCTCGGCGAAGTCTTCCCGCCGCTCGTAGGAGATCAGCCGTCCCGTCGGACCGATCGCGCGCAGCAGGCACAGGGTCAGCGCGCCGGAGCCGGCTCCGGCCTCGATCACCCGGGCGCCAGGGAAGATGTCGGCCCCGGTGAGGATCTGGGCCGCGTCCTTGGGGTAGACGACAGCCGCTCCCCGGGGCATGCCGACCATCACCTCGCTGAGCAACGGCCGCAGCGCCAGGTACGGGGTGCCGCCCGCGGAGTGCACCACCACTCCTTCCGGGCCGTCGATCAGGTCGTCGTGCGCGATCGCCCCCTTGGCGGTGTGGAACACCCCGCCGCCGGTCAACAGAATGGAGTGGCGCCGTCCCTTGACGTCGGACAGGGTGACTCGGTCGCCCTGCCGGAGTGGTCCCCGGACCACTCCGGAGTAGACGGCCGGATCGCTGGCCTCACCGCAATCCGGGTCAGTCACGGATGATGCCCCACAGTCCCAGCTGCCACCCCGGTCCGAAGGAGTTGGCCGGAACCTGCACGCCCGGTGCGGTGAACAGGTACTCATCGGACTGGGTCATCGGCAGCAAGACCAAATCGGCGGCGGCCTGGCGCTGCAGGCTGGCCATCGCTCGGCTGGCGTCGGCTTCGGTGGTGGCGGCCCGATAGCGACGCTCCAGCGTACGCACGTTGGCGGTGCTGTCGGGCAGCGGTGCGTCGAGATAGGGCTGCAACCAGGCCAGGCCGGTTGCGGTCCACGCTTTGCGGTCCAGCACCATCAAGTCCGGCGGGGTGCCGCCGGGGGCACTGGGATCGACCGCTCTGAGCCGGACACTGAGACCGCCGGTGTCCTCCAGCCGGGTCCGGATCTGGGTGGCGGTGTCGCGCCCGTTCCGCATGGTCGGGTCGTAGCCGAGGGTGAGCTGGATCCGGTTCGTCCAGGTGACGTCCGGCTCGGCGCGGCCTCCCAGCGGGAAGGCGCTGATGTGGTTCGGGATACCGCCCGGCACCACCGAGTCCAGGGTCCGGTCCCCCTGCAGCGCGGTCGCGATCGCGTTGCGGAGATCGGAGTTGAGCCGCCGCTTCGACGTCGAGGACCACGCCAGCATCAGCACCCGGGTACCGGTCTGCACCTGCAGGTCGTAGCCGTCGTCGGTGGTGCCCTGCTCTCTGCTTTGCACCTGCCGGGTGTAGCGGGTGATGGCCGCCGTGCTCAGACCGCGCCAGATGACGTCGACGGTTCCGGTCGTCATCGCGTCCTCCAGAGACGCCGAATCGGCCACGGTCCGGTACGTCACGTCGGGCATCCGCGCCGGGGTCCGACCCACGTACGGGTCGAACTTCTTCAGCCGGAGCTCCCCGGAGTCGAGCGCGCTGACCGCGTAAGGACCGGAGCCGACGACGGGCTGGTCGTTGGGTCGGATCTCGTCGGCGTTGTAGACCTCCTCGTCCACGATCGAGGCGGCCGGGGAAGCCAGCGCCCAGCCGAACTGGGTGTCGACCCGGCTGAGCAGGAATCGAACCGTCAGCGGGTCCGGGGTCTTGATCGTGCGCAGCGTGGACAACAGCGGGGCCGAGGACCCCGGCACAGCCAGTCGCAGGGCTCGTTGCACGCTGAATTTGACGTCGCTGGAGGTCAGGTCGTGGCCGTTGTGGAAGAGCAGGTTCGGCTTCAGCGTGCAGGTGTAGACGGTCGCGGCGGTGAACAGGCAGTCCTTGGCGGCGTCGGGCTTCAGCACCGACTCTCCGGGTTCGGCTGTCATCAGCCGTTGGAACACGTTCAACGACAGCACCACCGAGCCGGGGTCGGTCACGGCCGCCGGATCGGCTTCGCGGATCGGGTCGGTGGACAGCACGGTCAGCGGGCGCACGACCGGGCTGGGAGCGGACGGACTGGGAGCGGGGTCTGCGGTCGACTCGGTGCAGGCGGCGGTTAACCCAACGACGGCGGCGAGCCACATCGCCACGACCACGCGCAACCGACCCGGGCTAGCCCGCACCACTCACCCTCGCGCCACTCACCCGCGCACTACTCACCTCGGCCAACACGGCGTCGAGCCGTCGCGGGTCGAGCTCGGTCAGGGAATCGAACATCACCCGCCGCGGGGCGGCCGGGATGTCCACGACATTCGGGACGGCGATGACCACTGCGCCGGCGGCGTTGCCGGCGCTGGCCCCAGGGGCGGAGTCCTCCAGCACGATGCAAGAACCGGCATCGACACCGAGCAGGCGGCAGGCCCGCTCGTACGGCTCGGGATGCGGCTTGCCCTTGGTGACTTCGTCGCCACCTACCGAGACCGCGAACGAGTCGGCTGGCAGTCGCTCCAGGACGGCGTCCAGCAGCACCCGGTAGGACGCCGACACCAGTGCGCACGGCACCCCGACCTCTTTCAGCTCGGCGAGCAGGTCCAGGGCACCCGGCCGCCAGGGCAGGGCTTCGGCCGTACGGACCCCTTCGACCACGCGCCCGAGCAACCGCTGGACCACCCAGGACGGCTCGAGGTCCGAGCGACCGATCGTGTTCAGCATGTACGTCGCCGAGTCGATCAGGTCCCTGCCGACCAGTTGCTCGGCGTGCTCCATCGACCAGGGATGCCCGAGCTCGCCTTCGATCAGCTCGAACTCGGCGGCGATCCACAAAGGCTCGGTGTCGGCCAGAGTGCCGTCGAAGTCCCACAAGACGGCTTGCAGAGCGGGGTCGGGGTCGCTCGGGGCAGGAGAGAGGGCATTCATGGCCCGGCCATTCTCGCAGCAGCCGACAACTTTGCTAGCACCAGTGGGATGGTGGTGAGCATGGTCACGGTGCCTGAGAAGCTCGACCCGCACGAGGCGAGCGGGCTGCCGAGGGAGGCGGACGCGGTCGTCATCGGCACTGGGCCCAACGGCCTGGTGGCGGCCAACCGGCTGGCTGACGCGGGCTGGGAGGTGCTGCTGCTGGAGGAGCAAACCGAGATCGGGGGTTCGGTTCGCAGCGATCGCGACGTCCATCCGGACTTCGTGCACGACACGTTCAGCGCGTTCTATCCGATGGCCGCAGCTTCGCCGGTCATGGCCGGTCTCGGTCTGGCGGAGCACGGACTCCGCTGGCGGCATGCCCCCGCCGTTCTCGGCCACCCGTGGCCGGACGGCTCCTGGTCGATCCTGCACCGCGACCTCGACGTCACGGCCGGGTTGCTGGATGCCGAGAGTGCAGGGGACGGCGCGGCCTGGCGCACGCTGGTCCGGGACTGGCGGCGGGTCGGACCCGGGCTGCTGGACGCGTTGCTTTCCCCGATGCCACCGGTGCGTGGGGCGCTGCGCACGGCCCTGGCCCTGCCGCGAGTCGGGGGTCTGGACTTCGTCCGCCGACTGCTGACCCCGGCCCGGCACGTCTTGGACGCCCCGGTCCGTGGGCACCGCTTCGCGGGGCGATCGGCACCCATGCTGGTGCAAGGCAACGCCTGTCACAGCGACATCGGCCTGGACGCTGCCGGCTCGGGCTTCCTCGGCCTGCTGCTGAGCCTGCTGGCTCAGACCGTCGGCTTTCCCGTCCCCGAGGGCGGCGCCGGTCGGCTGTCCGCCGCCCTGCACTCTCGGCTGGCGGCCCGCGGAGGACGCACGGTGACCGGCGCACGAGTCGACCGGGTGGTCCTCGACCGCGGTCGGGCGGTGGGCGTGGTGGTCGACGACACCGTGGTCCGGGCCCGGCGCGCGGTCGTCGCCGACGTCGGAGCGGAGCAGCTGTTCGGTCGACTACTCCGTCCCGAGGACGTGCCCTCTGAGTTCCTCGCGCGGCTGAGCGCATTCCGGATGGACCCGGCCACGGTCAAAGTGGACTTCGCTCTCGATCGACCGGTGCCGTGGGCCAGCGCGCCACCGTACGCGCCGGGCACCGTTCACATCGCCGACAGCCCGACCGAGCTGGGCATCACCGGCGCCCAGATCGCCGCCGGGCTGATTCCCGACCGGCCCTTCCTGCTGGTCGGTCAGATGACCACCAGCGACCCGGGCCGCTCCCCCGGCGGTACCGAGTCGCTGTGGGCGTACAGCCACGTCCCGCAGCGGGTCACCGGCGATGCGGCCGGACAGCTGACCGGCGACTGGGACGGCGGCGACAGCGACCGGTTCGCCGAGCGGATGCAGGCCCGCCTGGAGAGCTACGCCCCCGGCTTCTCCGCGACCGTGCTCGCCCGCCGGGTGCTCGGACCGCCCGACCTGCAACGGCGCAACGCCAACCTGGTCGGCGGAGCGGTGGGCGGTGGCAGCGCGTCGCTGGACCAGCAGCTGGTGTTTCGACCGACCACCGGAAACGGGCGGGCCAGCACCCCGGTCCAGGGTCTGTTTCTGGGGTCGGCCTCAGCACATCCGGGCGGCAGTGTGCACGGCGCGTGCGGAATGAACGCGGCCCGCGCCGCCTTGTGGCAGGCCCGGTTCGGTGGTCGCCGCGAGTTGTCGAATGGTAAGAGAAGTCGGGTTCCCGGCAACTGAACCTGCAATGCAGTTCCCACTCGGCGCGGGTGATCGCGGCTGGCGTGGCGTATGAGCCGGTTGATCAGCGGGCGTTGAAGTACTTGGCCTCCGGGTGGTGTACGACCAACGCGTCGGTGGACTGCTCCGGGTGCAACTGGAGTTCCTCTGACAGCTCGACCCCGATCCGCCCCGGTTGGAGCAGATCGACGAGCTTGGCCCGGTCCTCCAGGTCCGGACAGGCCGGGTAGCCGAAGGAGTAACGCGAGCCGCGGTAGGACTGGTCGCGGATCATGGCGTCGATCGAGCCGTTGTCGGCGGCGAAACCCAGATCGGTGCGTACCCGGTCGTGCCACCGCTCCGCCAGCGCCTCGGTCAGTTGGACACTGAGCCCGTGCAACTCGAGGTAGTCGCGGTAGGCGTTGTTCTCGAACAGCACCGCCGTCGTCTTGGCCACCGCGGCGCCCATGGTGACGAGCTGGAACGCCACCACATCCGGACCCTTGGCGGCGGCGAGTTCCCGGTCGCGGAAGAAGTCGGCCAGGCACAGGTACCGGCCCCGCCGCTGCCGGGGGAACGTGAACCGGTGCAGCTCAGGCGATCCCACCTCGGTCCCTGGGGCCAACACAACCAGGTCATTGCCGTCGCTGAAGCAGGGCCAGTAGCCGTACACCACGGCGAATTCGCCGAGGCCGGAGGTCTTGATCTGGTCCAGCCAGGCGCGTAGCCGGGGTCGGCCCTCGGTCTCGACCAGCTCCTCATACGTCGGGCCCTGACGCGAGCCTTTCAGTCCCCACTGGCCCATGAAGGTGGCGCGCTCGTCCAGGTAGGCCGCCACGTCGGCCAGCGCGATGCCTTTGACGATCCGGTCGCCCCAGAACGGCGGGTTGGGTACGTCGACGTCGACCGCCACGTCGGAGCGGGCGGCGACCGCCGCGTCCTCCGCCACCAGTGACGCGGGTGTCTTCGCCTTGACTCGACGCTCCCGCGGCGCGGGCAGGGCCGCGCCTTCCTCTCCGCGCTTGACCGCCATCAACGCGTCCATCAGGCGGAGTCCCTCGAACGCGTCCCGCGCGTAGCGGACCTCGCCGGCGTACACCTCCCGCAGGTCCTGCTCCACGTACGCCCGGGTCAAGGCCGCGCCGCCCAGGAACACCGGGTAGCGGGCGAGGTCCCGGGTGTTCATCGCCTCCAGGTTCTCCCGCATCACCACCGTCGACTTGACCAGCAGACCCGACATCCCGATGGCGTCGGCTCGGTGCTCCTCCGCAGCGTCCAGGATCGTGGTGATCGGCTGCTTGATGCCGAGGTTGACCACGGTGTAGCCGTTGTTGGTCAAGATGATGTCGACCAGGTTCTTGCCGATGTCGTGCACGTCGCCTTTGACCGTGGCCACCACAATGGTGCCCTTGCCGGCGGCGTCGGCCTTTTCCAGATGGGGTTCCAGGTGCGCGACCGCCATCTTCATCACCTCGGCCGACTGCAGCACGAACGGCAGTTGCATCTGGCCGGAGCCGAACAGCTCGCCGACGATCTTCATGCCGGCCAGCAAATGGGTGTTGATGATCTCCAGCGCCGGGGTGCCGTCGGACAGGGCCTGATCCAGGTCCTCGCCCAGACCCTTGCCCTCACCGTCGACGATCCGCCGCTGGAGTCGTTCCGCCACCGGCAGCTTGGCCATCTCTGCCGCCCGCTCGGCCTTGGCGTCGGCGGTGGTCACGCCCTCGAAGAGCTCGAGGAACCGCTGCAGCGGGTCGTACGCCGACTGGTCGGCGGTGGCCGGGCGACGGCGATCGTAGACCATGTCCAACGCGACTTCTCGTTGCTCGTCAGGGATCCGGGCCATGGGGATGATCTTGGCCGCGTGCACGATCGCGGAGTCCAAACCGGCCTCGATGCACTCATTCAAGAACACCGAGTTCAGCACTACCCGGGCAGCGGGGTTGAGACCGAAGGAGATGTTGGACAGCCCGAGCGTGGTCTGCACCTCAGGGTGTCGCTGTTTGAGCGTCCGGATGGCCTCGATGGTCTCCATACCGTCCCGGCGAGTCTCCTCCTGACCGGTGGCGATCGGGAAGGTGAGCGCGTCGACGACGATGTCGGAGGTTCGCAATCCCCAGTTCTGGGTCAGGTCGGCGATCAAGCGCTCGGCGACCCGTACCTTCCATTCCGCGGTCCGCGCCTGGCCCTGTTCGTCAATGGTCAGCGCCATCACCGCGGCACCGTGCTCGACCACCAGCTTCATGATCTTGGTGAACCGCGATTCCGGACCGTCGCCGTCCTCGTAATTCACCGAGTTGATCACCGCCCGTCCGCCGAGCCGCTCCAGTCCGGCCTGGAGCACCGCGGGCTCGGTGGAGTCGAGCACGATCGGCAGCGTGGAGGCGGTAGCCAACCGGAAGGCGAGTTCGCTCATGTCGGCGGGGCCGTCCCGGCCCACGTAGTCGATGTTCAGGTCGAGCAGATGCGCGCCGTCGCGGATCTGAGCCCGAGCGATGTCGACACAGTCATCCCAGCGCTCGCTCAACAACGCCGCCTTGAAGGCTTTCGAGCCGTTGGCGTTAGTCCGCTCCCCGATCGAGAGATAGCTGGTGTCCTGGCGGAACGGCACCTCGGCGTAGAGCGACGCGGCGGCCGGGACGTGGATCGGGGTCCGTTTCGCCGGCGCGCGGTTGGTGCCGAGACGCTCGACCACCTGCTTCAGGTGCTCGGGACCGGTGCCGCAGCATCCACCCACCAGACCGAGTCCGAACTCGGTCGTGAACTGCTCCAGCGCGTCAGCCAGCTGGACGGGGGTGAGCGGAAAACGGGCACCGTCAGAAGTGAGCTGGGGCAGTCCGGCGTTGGGCATGCAACTGACCGCGATCTGGGCGTGCCGGGCGAGATGACGCAGATGCTCGCTCATCTCCGCTGGACCGGTCGCGCAGTTCATTCCGATGACGTCGATCCCCAGAGGCTCCAAGGCAGTCAGCGCCGCCCCCACCTCGGAGCCGAGCAGCATCGTCCCGGTCGTCTCCACCGTGATATGCACGATCACCGGCAGATCGAGGCCGGCCGCGGTCAGAGCGCGCTTGGCGCCCAGAACCGCGGACTTGGTCTGCAGCAGGTCCTGGCAGGTCTCCACCAGCACCGCGTCGATCCCGCCGTCGACCATGGCCGCCACCTGGGTGGCGTAGGCGTCGCGCAGCAGCGCGTACGGAAGGTGACCGAGGGTGGGCAGCTTGGTGCCGGGGCCGACGCTGCCCAGCACCCAGCGAGGGCGGTCCGGCGTGCTGTACGCATCCGCGGACTCCCGTGCGATCCGGGCTCCAGCCAGGGACAGCTCGCCGATCCGGTCCGCGATCTCGTACTCGTTCAGCGCCGAGAAGTTGGTCCCGAACGTGTTGGTCTCCACGCAGTCCACGCCGGCGTCGAAGTAGGCGTCGTGGATGTCGCGAACCACATCGGGCCTGGTCACGTTGAGGATCTCGTTGCAACCCTCGAGTGAGTCAAAGTCGTCCAGACTCAGCTCGTAGGACTGGAGCATGGTGCCCATCGCCCCGTCAGCGATGACGACACGTCGTGACAACTCGGTCCGCAGGTCGAGGCGCGGGTCTGGCATTGGCCGAGGATAGTCCGCCGAGCGTCGGTCACGGTGACGTCCCACCCGTTGGCGAGGCGGGATCTTCAGGACCGTACGACGTCGGCGTGGCCGTCTAAAGTATCGGGCATGGACGAGCAGGATCAGGCCGAGCAAGATCAGGCATGGAGGCGCCGGTGAACGCCGGACTGCGCGGGCTGCGAGAGCCCCTGGTGGTCGCCGCGTTCAGCGGGTGGAGCGACGCGGGAGATGCGGCCAGCGCAGCCGTCGGGCATCTGGCCGAGGCCTATCAGGCCGAGTTGGCGTTCGAACTCGACCCCGACGACTACTACGACTATCAGGTGAACCGACCCGAGGCCTTGATCGACCCCGACGACGGCGAGCGGCAGATCATCTGGCCGACGACCCGGATCAAGACCGCCCAGCTGGCCGGCGGCCGGGATCTGGTGCTGGTCCAGGGCATCGAGCCAAATCTGCGCTGGCGACAGTTCGGTGGTCTCATCACCTCCGCGCTGCGGTCCGCGGGGCCGGCGCGGGTGTTCGTGCTCGGCGCCCTGCTGGCCGACACCCCGCACACCCGTCCGGTGCCGGTCACCACCACCACCCGCGACACGAGCCTGATGGAGACCTACGGCATCGGCGAGTCGACCTACGAGGGGCCTACCGGCATCGTCGGGGTGATGGCTGATCTGCTCGCCCGGGCCGGTCTGCCGACGGCCTCGGTGTGGGCCGCGCTGCCGCATTACGTGTCGCATCCGCCCTGCCCCAAGGCGACGCTGGCCATCTTGTCCCAGCTCGAGCGGCTGCTCGACGTGCCCCTGGACTTCGGCGAACTCCCCGAGCTGGCCCGGGCTTGGGAGCGCGGGGTCAACGAACTGGCTGCCGAGGACAGCGAAGTAGCGGAGTATGTCTCTCAGCTGGAGGAGCAACAAGACGCCGCCGAGCTACCCGAGGCCAGTGGGGACGCGATCGCGGCCGAGTTCGAGCGTTACCTCAAGCGGCGCGGGCGCTAGCCTCATCGGCCATCCGGCGCAACTCAGCCACCATCGCGTCGGGGTCAGCCGCGGAGAAGACCGCCGACCCCGCGACGAAGGAGTCGGCCCCGGCCACGGCACACCGCTCGATCGTCTCCGCCGAGACCCCGCCGTCGACCTGCAGCCAGATGTCCCCGCCGGTTCGCTCCAGCAGGGCGCGGGTCCGCTCGATCTTCGGCAGGCACAGGTCGAGGAACGGCTGGCCGCCGAAGCCGGGCTCCACCGTCATGATCAACACCAGATCCAGCTCGGGCAGCAGGTCGACGTACGGCTCGATCGGGGTCGCCGGCTTCAGCGCCATGCCCGCCCGCGCATCGCGGGCCCGAAGCTCACGGGCCAGCCGTACCGGCGCATCGGCCGCCTCGACGTGGAACGTGACCGAGTCGGCCCCCTGCTCGGCGTAGCTCGGGGCCCAGCGGTCGGGCTCAGCGATCATCAAGTGCAGGTCGAGCAGTTTGTCGGTGATGGCGCGAATCGACTCCATCACTGGCAGCCCGATCGTGAGGTTGGGCACGAAGTGGTAGTCCATCACGTCCACGTGCACCGCGTCAGCGCTAGCAATGGCCTCGATCGAGGACTGCAGGTTGGCGAAGTCCGCCGACAACAGGCTGGGCATAATCCGGTTGGCCACGTCCCGACCATAGCCGTCCTCCGACGGAGCTCTATCCCGGCGGGCCAGTCAGGTCAGGTGCGGCGCAGGTAGGCCGCGAACATGGCGTCGGTGCCGTGTCGGTGGGGCCACAGCTGCAGGTACGGGCCGGCGAACGCGTCCGGCGGGAGTTCGGGGAGCACCGACGCCGCTGGTACGACCTCGACGTCGGCCCGGTCGGCGAGCACGTCCGAGACCACCTCCGAAGTCTCCCGGCGGTGCGGTGAGCAGGTGAGGTACGCGACTGCGCCCCCGGCGGCCACTGCCTCCAGCGCGGAGCGCAGCAGGACAACTTGGAGCGCGTGTAGTTGGTCGATCTCAGCGGCTCGGCGCCGCCAACGGGACTCCGGACGGCGGCGTAGGGACCCCAGCCCGGTGCAGGGCACATCGGCCAGCACCCGAGCGAACGTGCCCGGCCGCCATGCCGGGCGGGTGCTGTCGGCCACCACGACCGTCGGTGGGTCGGGATAGGCCCGGAGGGCCTGCTGGACCAGTCGGGCCCGGTGAGGAGCGAGTTCGGCGGCGACCAGCCGGTCGGACTGCTGGGCGGCCAGCCCGGCCAACAGGGCCGACTTGCCGCCCGGGCCAGAACACAGGTCCAGCCACCACCCAGGTCCGTCCCCGGCGGCGGGCTCAAGGCGACTGAGCCCCCAGGCCGTCAACTGCGATCCCTCATCCTGCACTCCGGCCGTGCCGTCCCGGACCGCCGCCAGATCGGCCGGGTTGCCCGACCAGCGGGCCGCGTACGGACTCCAGCGACCTGGCTCCGCCCCGGCCATCAGCAGGTCGGTGAGGTCGGCCAACCCCGGCCGTACGACCAGTGACACCGGGGCCGCGACGTTGTTGGCGAGCAGCGCGGGCTCCAACTCCTCAGCCGGCAACAGGTCGGCGTAGGCCTGCACCACCCAGACGGGGTGCGCGGTCGCCATGGCCAGCGCCTCGATCGGAGCCAGATCCTGGGTCAGTCGAGCGACCCACTCCTGCCAGGAATGGGCAGCGACCTTGCGCAGCACCGCATTCACCAGCCCGGTCACTCGCTCCCCGACGGTGGCGGCCGCAAGATCCACGGTGGCCGCGACGGCCGCATGGGCCGGGACCCGCATCGCCAGCAGCTGATGGGTACCCAGGCGGAGCAGATCGACTACCGCGGGCTGCAGTGATCCGGTGACTCTTCCCGAAGCAGCTTCGATGATCCGGTCATAGCTGCCCTGGCCGCGGCACGTGCCGGCCAGCAGCTCGGTGGCGAACGCCGCATCCCGACCGGTGAGGCCCCGCTGGGTCAGTGCGGCCGGCAGCACCAGATTGGCGTACGCGTCCTCGGCCTGAACCTTGCGCAGCGCGTCGAAGGCGACCCGCCGCGCCGGATCGGGGCTCTGGCGGCGCGGTGGCGGCCGGCGGCTCACTCAGCCGCCCAGCGTCTCGCCCGACCCTGGTGTGATCCCACGCGCCCAGTCGGTCGCCAGCATCGTCTTCTTGGCCTGCGGTTGCACTTGGCCGAGCTCCAGCCCGGTGCCGGCGCCGGCACCGACCAGGACCGAGCGCTTGGTCACCGCCAGCACGCCGGGTGCGGTGTCGGAGTCGGTGACCGGAGTGGCTGAGTTGATTTTGAAGCGGTCGCCGCGGAAAGTGGTCCACGCCCCCGGGGCCGGTGCGCAAGCCCGAACCAGCCGGTCCAGGTCGGTCGCCGGCCGGGACCAGTCGATCCGGGCGTCCGCCACGGTGATCTTGGGCGCGAGGGTGACGCCTTCGGCACCCTGCGGCTGCGCGCTGAGGCTGCCGTCCGCGATCCCGTCCAGGGTCGCCACGAGCAGGTCGGCCCCGCTGACCGAGAGCCGGCGGAGCAGATCACCGGAAGTGTCGGACGACCCGATCGGCTCGGTGACACTACCGAAAACCGGACCTGCGTCGAGCGCGGCGACGATCCGGAAAGTGGTGGCTCCGGTCACCTCGTCACCAGCGAGCAGGGCGTGCTGGACCGGCGCGGCGCCACGCCAGGCGGGCAGCAGCGAGAAGTGGAGGTTGACGAAACCGTGCGGCACCAGGTCGAGCAGGGACTGCGGCAACAACGCGCCGTACGCCACCACCGGGCAGCACTCGGGCGCGATCTCGGAGAGCCGCGCCAAGAAATCGGGGTCGCGCGGCTTCGCGGGCTGCAGAGTCTCAATGCCCAGGTGAGCGGCTCGCTCCGCCACCGGGCTCGGCTTCAGCTTCTTGCCCCGCCCGCTGGGGGCGTCCGGGCGGGTGAGGACGGCGACGACCTCGTGCTCGGAGGCCAGGAGAGCCTCCAGGCTGGGCAGCGCGACCTGCGGGGTTCCGGCAAAGACGATGCGCACCGGCGGGAGTGTAGTCCGCTGACTGCGACCGCAAGTTCTGGCCGGGTGGTCGAATGTTGCGGTCGAATCGGGGGTCGCGGTCTCGACTTCTGACCGGGTGGTCAAATGTTGCGGTCGAGTCGAGGGTC